>JANNFT010000107.1:0-11639 GCA_031380185.1 Pseudomonadota bacterium | reverse complement strand
GCCCTGCGTCGTGGCGATTAATCATTTCACTCACGATACCGACGCCGAGGTGAAACTACTGCAAGATAAATTATCGAAACTGGGCGTGAATGTTGTTCTCGCCAAGCATTGGGCGCACGGCGGCGCGGGCGCGGAAGATTTGGCTCGCGCAGTGGTGAAACTTTGCGACAACCCGACATCGAAAATGAAATTGGTTTACGAAGACCAAGCAACGTTGTGGGACAAAATCAAAACTATTGCGACGAAAATTTATGGCGCTCTCGATATTTCTGCGGATGCAAAGGTGAAAGCGCAGTTGCAGAAATTCCAAGAAGACGGTTATGGCCATTATCCCGTTTGCATCGCGAAAACCCAATATTCATTTTCCACGGATGCAACAGCCCGCGGCGCACCGAGCGGCCATATTGTGAACGTCCGCGAAGTGCGGCTATCGGCGGGAGCGGAGTTCATCGTCGCCGTGTGCGGCGACATCATGACCATGCCGGGTTTACCAAAAATTCCGTCGGCGGAAAAAATCGACCTCGACGAGAATGGCAAAGTTGTCGGCCTATTCTAACGGCGAAGTCCCGCGCTATTGGGACGACGCGATCGCCGGCTTGAGCAAGCGCGATCGCGTGCTGAAAAAAATCATCGCGAACTATCCGCGCAGCGTCATGACCTGCCGCGGCGAACCATTCTTCACCCTCGCCCGCGCCATCGTTGGCCAGCAAATCTCGGTCAAGGCAGCGCAAAGTGTCTGGGGGAAACTGATGCTCGCCTATCCCGACTTTACGCCGGAGCGGATGGTTCGTGCGCGCGTCACGCGGATGCGCACCTGCGGCCTTTCAGAACGCAAAGCCGAGTATATTCGCGACCTCGCCAGCCATCTTGCCAAGGGCAAAATCAAACCATCGACTTGGGCTGAGCGGCACGACGACGACATCATCAAAGACCTGATCCAAGTCAAAGGCATCGGCCGCTGGACTGCCGAGATGTTTTTGATGTTCAACTTACTGCGCGCTGATATTTTGCCGCTCGGCGACATCGGCCTGCTCAATGCGATTCATCTGCACTACAACGACAGCGAGCCGATGACAGTGGCCGACATCAACGCGCTCGCGGAAAAATGGCGGCCCTGGCGCAGCGTCGCTACTTGGTTCCTCTGGCGCAGCTTGGACCCAATCGCCGTCGAATATTGACCGCGCCCTTTGCGCCATCGGCTTTCAGGCCAGGCCTTGTCACGCGATAAGCAAGTTGCGGATACTGGCGGACAGTAGGTGAAAAGTGCGCGCGCATTTCTATTACATGTACGGCTCGATTTCTTATACTATGCTCACATTGACGCGATTGGGCATTGGCCTGTGGCGCCGCAGCTTAATGCGAAAATAGCTCAACCAGGGCCGAGAAAGGGGGAACTAAATGACCGCCACTTTCATTACGATACTAGTCGCTATTGCCGGCGTAATCGGCATGGGTTTTTGCCGTGCGAACGGTTCGAGTTGGGTCGCAGCAACCGCAGCGTTCTTGATCGGCACGATGATTTTCTTCCCTGGACCGCGCAGCATTTTGCTTTGGGTCGTGCTATGGCTTAGTTTCAGCGCACTCGCGGTCATCTTGAATTACGTCCCGCTGCGCCGAAAATTGCTAAGCGATCCGCTTTTCACCTGGTACAAAAAGTTACTACCCGCCGTTTCACAAACGGAGCAGGAAGCGCTGGAAGCCGGCACCGTTTGGTGGGACGGCGAACTGTTCAGCGGCAAACCGAACTGGAAAAAACTACTCGCCTATCCAAAGCCAACGCTCAGCGCTGAAGAACAAGCGTTTCTCGATGGACCGACCGAACAATTGTGCGAGATGATCGACGATTGGAAAATCACGCACGAACTGTACGATTTACCGCCGGAGATTTGGCGTTTCATCGGCGAGAAAGGTTTTCTCGGCATGATTATTCCGAAGCATTACGGCGGCTTGGAATTTTCCGCCCGCGCGCACTCGGAAGTGGTGATGAAATTGTCATCGCGCTCCAGCGCCACCGCGGTGACGGTGATGGTGCCCAATTCCCTCGGCCCGGCGGAACTGTTGATCCATTACGGCGCCGATCTGCAGAAAAACTATTACTTGCCGCGCTTGGCAAAGGGTCTGGAGATTCCGTGCTTCGCGCTAACCGGGCCGGACGCCGGCTCCGACGCCGGGTCGATCCCCGACTTTGGCATCGTCTGTCGTCAAGATTGGGACGGCGAGAAAGACGTGCTCGGCATGCGCGTGACCTGGGAGAAGCGCTATATTACGCTCGGTCCGGTCGCAACGCTACTCGGACTCGCCTTCAAACTCTATGACCCGGATCATCTCATTGCCGCCCACGAGGATATCGGCATCACGCTCGCCCTGATTCCAACCAAAACCCCCGGCGTCAACATCGGCCGCCGCCATTTGCCGCTCAACGGCGCGTTCCAGAATGGGCCGAACTCGGGCAAAGATGTGTTCATTCCGATGGACTGGGTGATCGGCGGACTGCCGCGGATTGGGCAAGGTTGGCGCATGTTAATGGAATGTCTTGCGGCGGGGCGTTCGATCTCATTGCCGGCGCAGGCGATCGCCGCAGCGAAACTTTGTGCGCGCGCAACCGGCGCGTACGCTCGCGTGCGTCAGCAATTCTCGACGCCAATCGGAAAATTCGAAGGCGTCGAAGAAGCGCTCGCACGTATCGGCGGTAACGCCTATATGATGGACGCGGCGCGCGTGATGACCGCCGGCGCGATTGATCTCGGCGAGAAGCCGTCAGTGCCATCGGCAATCGTTAAATATCACATGACCGAACGCATGCGCACGGTCGTCAACGATGCGATGGACATTCATGGCGGCAAAGGCATTTGCCTTGGGCCGAATAATTATCTGGGCCGCGCTTATCAACTCGCGCCGGTCGCGATCACCGTTGAAGGCGCAAATATTCTCACGCGCAGCCTGATTATTTTTGGTCAAGGCGCGATCCGCGGTCATCCCTACGTGTTACGCGAATTGGACGCCGCGCGCATCAGCGACGCCGAAGAAGCTTCCGAGCAGTTCGACGGCCTATTGTGGGAACACGTCAGCTTCTCGGTCATGAATGCGGCGCGCGCCCTGGCGTTGGGCATAAGCGGCGGTCGAGGAACAACGGCGCCCGGCGCGCCGGAAGTGAAACGTTACTACCAGCAAATGAATCGCTTCGCCGCGGCGTTTGCGTTGCTCGCCGATGTCGCGATGGTGGTAGTGGGCGGTGAATTGAAGCGCAAGGAAAAACTTTCGGCGCGGCTCGGCGATATCCTTTCCAATCTATATCTGTCTTCCGCAGCGCTGAAGCGTTATGAAGATGACGGCCAACAACCGGCCGACTTGCCATTCCTATTATGGTCGCTGCACGATTCTTTTTTCAAATTGCAAATCGCCATGGACGGCGTGCTGGCAAATTTTCCCAACCGTCCCCTCGCCTGGATTCTGCGCCAGTTAGTGTTCCCAAAAGGATTAACGCTCGCGGCGCCAAGCGATGCAATGGGTCATCGAGTCGCCAAGTTGTTGCTCGAACCCTCGGAAGCACGCGACCGGCTGACGCGCGGCATCTATTCACCGCGCCGCGAAGATGACGCGGTGGGCTGCCTTGAAATCGCGCTTGATGCGGCGATTGCCGCCGAAGCCGTTCACGCGAGGCTGCGCGCGGCCAAAAAATCCGGTTTGATCGATGCTCGAACCACCGATGATCTCGCCGCGCGGGCGTTGGAAAAAGGCGTGGTCACGATGGCCGATATGGAAATTTTGCTGCGTGCGAAACGGCTCACCCGGAAAGTAATTATGGTCGACGACTTCCCGCTGGATTTCGGCCGCGCCGCACAAAACTGGATGGAACCGAATCGGGCGAGTGTTTTGGGATAGAAACTGCTACCGAAAATCGCCTATAACTGTTAGGCTTTTACACACAAACTAAATAACGCGACGCCACGCCATGACTAGTCGTACCGATTATATTTCCATCGATAGCGCGGGAAGCTTGGCTGGATTGCTGCGCGAACGCGTCAAGCGCAGCCCCGCCGCCATCGCCTATCGCGATTTTGATCTCGACCAAAAGGATTGGGTTGATCGTACCTGGAAAGACGTCGAACGCGAAGCCGCGCGCTGGCAAGCGGCGTTAAAGGGCGAAGGTCTGCAGTCAGGCGATCGCGTCGGCATAATTATGCGCAACTGTAGTCATTGGGCGATTTTTGATCAGGCGGCACTGGGACTGGGACTGGTCGTCGTTCCGCTCTACGCCGAGGACCGGCCGGAAAATGGCGCCTACTGCTTGGATGATTCGGGCGCTAAATTGCTAGTGCTGGAAGGTCCCGAACATTGGCAAAAAATTGTGCCGGTTGTCGCGCAAATGCCCAATGTTTCGCGTTTCGTCAGTCTAAGACGAATCCCCGACGCCAATGAGCCAAAGTTAACGTACGCGGAAGACTGGTTACCCGAACAGGGAACGGGCTATGCCGCCTTGCCCATGCCGTCCGGCGCCCTCGCGACCATTGTTTATACGTCGGGAACAACGGGACGTCCGAAAGGCGTCATGCTGTCCCACGGCAACATTCTCAGCAACGCGTGGAGCGCGTTGGAAACGTTTCCCGTCTATCCAGGCGACAAATTTTTATCTTTTTTGCCGATGTCGCACATGCTGGAGCGGATGTCCGGCTACTATTTGCCAATCATGGCCGGCGCGACAGTGGCTTATGCACGGTCGGTTCCGCAGCTTGCAGAAGATTTACTCAGCCAGCAGCCGAGCATTCTCGTGTCGGTGCCGCGCATCTATGAGCGCGTCTATACGCGAATCAACGAACAACTCGCGGCGGGTTCGCCGGTCAAGCGCAAATTATTTAATCTCGCAACGTCGGTCGGTTGGAGCCGGTTCGAGTATCAGCAACAACGCGGTCCGTGGAAGCCGTCGATGTTGCTGTGGCCGATACTGGAGAAACTCGTCGCGGGAAAAATCATGGCTCGACTAGGCGGCCGTTTGCGAACCGCAATCGCCGGCGGCGCCGCGCTGTCACCGGAAATTTCAAAAGTATTCATCGGCCTCGGGCTACCCATTTTGCAAGGCTATGGCCTCACGGAAACCAGCCCATTGCTTACGGTGAATCGCATGGCGGCGAATGAGCCCGCCAGCGTCGGCCAAGCGGCGCCGGGTACAGAATTGAAAGTCGGCGAGAACAACGTCTTGCTCGCGCGCGGCCCGCAAGTGATGATGGGTTACTGGAATAATCCGACCGCGACAGCAGCAGTACTATCTTCAGACGGCTGGCTCAACACCGGGGATCAAGCGCGTATCGATCCGAGCGGCCATGTTTATATCACAGGCCGGATAAAAGATATTATCATCATGACCACTGGCGAAAAAGTGCCGCCGGTCGACGTCGAGCTTTCAATCATCAGCGATCCGTTGTTCGAGCAAGTAATAGTGTTGGGTGAGGGAAAACCTTACCTCTCTGCGCTGGTTTCGCTGAACCAGGAACATTGGGCCAAGCTCGTCGTTCAAGCGCACTTCCAACCCGGCACAGTCAATACGGACGCCGTGCAAAAGGTGTTGTTGGAACGCATCGGCGCGCGCATGAACAATTTTCCCGGCTACGCGCAAATTCGTCGTGTCGCCGCGACATTAACACCGTGGACGGTGGAAAATGGCCTCCTCACGCCGACCTTAAAGGTCAAGCGCGCCAAGGTTCTTGAGAATTTTGCCGCCGACGTTGAAGCGCTCTATGCGAAGAAATAAATTATGACGGAATCCGCCCTGCCGGAGCGACAGCCGACCTTGCGTGTAGTCGCGATGCCCGGCGACGTTAACGCGCTTGGCAGTGTGTTCGGCGGCTGGATCATGGCGCAAGTCGACATCGCCGCGAGCATTCCCGCGATCCGCCATGCGAAGGGAAAAGTCGCCACTCGCGCGGTGAATTCGTTCGAATTTCGCGAGCCGTTATTCGTCGGCGATGTTGTGAGTTTCTATGCCAACTTAGTACGAGTCGGCAAAACATCGCTGACGGTTGATGTCGAAGTCTACGCTGAACGGCTGCGCCAAGGTGCAGAAAAATCCATCAAGGTTACTCAGGCACAACTTACATTTGTTGCGCTAGACGAACGCGGCCAGCCGAGAATTGTCACCCCAATGTAGGATTTCTTAACATGAATGGAAGGATCACAAAGATGAACCCTATGCAACGCGCTGCTTTTTCATTGGCAATTTGTGCCGCCGGTTGCGGCTGGATCTCCTACGTTCACGCGGCTGGATTTCAATTGTTCGAGCAAAGCGTTTCCGGTTTGGGGACGTCGTTCGCCTCAACTGCGGCGGCCGAAGATGCAAGCACTGTCTGGTGGAATCCTGCCGGCATGAGCTACTTGTCCGGACGAAACATCTCGCTTGGCGGACATATCATCAAGCCGACCGCGGAATTTGAAAATCAGGGATCGCGAACCTTGTTGCCTCTACCTAACGGCCTTCCGCTATCCGGTGGCAACGGTGGTGACGCCGGCGGCGTCGCATTGTTGCCGAACTTGTATTACGCCCATAGCTTGACTGATCACCTCAGTCTTGGTGTTGGTGTCAACTCACCATTTGGCCTCACGACTGACTACGACGATGGCTGGGTCGGTCGTTATCATGCGTTGAAATCAGCGTTGACGATTATTAATATCAATCCCTCGGTCGCGTGGAAAATCAACGATAGTTTTTCGATTGGCGGTGGGTTGAATCTTCAGTACGCCAAAGCCGAACTGAGTAGCGCCATCGATTTCAGCACTGTCTGTATTGGGGCATTTTCCGCTGGTGGCCTCGCCGCTATTGGCGCCAATTGTGGCCCAGGCGGATTTACTACACCCGGAAATGCAGCGAAGGACGGTAAGGCCACAATCAAAGGTGATAACTGGGGCTACGGCTTCAACTTAGGCGCCATGTGGCAAATTGTGCCGAGTACTCGCATCGGCATTTCATACCGCTCGTCGATTGAGCAAGACCTGAAAGGCGACGCAACCTACGAAAAGCCCGCCGGCCTGCCTGGCGCAGTTGCGGCGAGTTCGCGATTTACCGATACGGGCGCAACGGCAGGCGTCGATCTACCTGAATCGGTATCCATCGGATTGCATTCGCAAATCGACGAAAGCTGGGCGCTCATGGCTGATCTCACTTGGACAAAATGGAGCCGCTTCGAAGAATTGCGCGTCAAATTTGCCAATGGGGCCCCCGATAACGTCACCACGGAAAAATGGGATGATAGTTTTCGCGTCGCCATCGGTGGCAGCTATAAACCCAGCAGCGCGTGGACGTTGCGCGCCGGCATCGCTTACGACCAAAGTCCGGTGCCGGATGAATTCCGCACTCCGCGTATTCCCGATCAGGATCGCACCTGGCTGTCGTTCGGCGCGAATTGGAAAATCACGCAGAACGGCTCTCTGGATTTCGGCTACGCACATATTTTTGTGAAGAGTGCATCGCTGAATCTCTCGGCGGCGGTGGCGGAAAACAATGGCCGCGGAACGTTAACGGGAAGTTACGATAACCCGAGCGTCGATATCATCAGCGTCCAGTACAATCACCGTTTCTAGTCTGTTATGGAAACGGCCGAAAATCAGAAGTCTGTCATTCCGAGCCATGCCAAGAATCTGCTTTCCCGAATGAACAGAAGCAGCTTGTTTGGCCTACAGGCCGCAGAATGACAAGTATTGGGTGTGACGTTAATTCTGTTTGTCTCCAAAAACACCCACGCGCCTGATTCTCTAACGCCTGGGTGATTCTCGAAGGATTTTGTTGTGGCAACTCCATTTCTAGTTAAGAAAGTTGCGGTGCTCGGCGCCGGCGTCATGGGTGCGCAAATCGCCGCGCATTTAATCAACGCCAACGTGCAATCGATACTTTACGAATTGCCGGCCAAGGATGGCGATCGCAATGGCAATGTGTTGAAAGCCATCGAGGCGCTGAAGAAACTGGAACCCAGCCCGATCGGCTCCGGTGAAAGACTCGGACAAATCATTGCGGCAAACTACGATCAACATCTCGAATTGCTGAAAGACTGCGACTTGATCATCGAGGCCGTCGCCGAACGCCTCGATATCAAAAAAGCGTTGTACGAAAAAGTCGCGCCCTACGTCGCAGAGCACGCGATCTTCGCCAGCAATACCTCTGGGCTGTCGATCACCTCGCTGGCGGGTGTGTTTCCGGACGCGTTAAAGCATCGTTTCTGCGGCATTCATTTTTTCAATCCGCCGCGTTACATGGCGCTGGTGGAATTGATTGCGCAAGCCGCGACCCATCCGGCCATCCTCGATCAGTTGGAAAATTTTTTGGTCACCACACTCGGCAAAGGCGTGGTGCGCGCGAAAGATACGCCTAACTTCATCGCTAATCGGGTCGGCGTGTTTTCGATTCTCGCCACCATGCATCATGGAGAAGCGCATGGATTGGGCTTCGACGAGGTAGATGCCCTGACAGGCCCGCTGCTCGGGCGTCCCAAGAGCGCCACGTTCCGCACCGCCGATGTGGTCGGATTGGACACGCTCGCCCACGTGATTAATACGATGAAAGACAGCTTGCCGAACGATCCATGGCATGCCCATTACCAGGTGCCCGCGGTGATGCAAGCATTGATCGGCAAAGGCGCATTGGGCCAGAAAACCAAGGCGGGTTTTTATCGCAAGCTCGGCAAAGATATCGAAGTGATCAATCCGGCAAAACAAGATTACCGAATCTCCGGCGGTGAAGCCAAGCCCGATGTGAAGGCAATCCTCAAGGAGAAAAATCCCGCCGAGAAATTCGCCAAGCTGCGCGCTTCCAGTGACAGCCAAGCGCAATTTCTTTGGGCCTGTTTCCGCGACGTGTTCCACTACTGCGCCGTGCATTTAGAATCCATCGCCGACAACGCGCGCGACGTCGATCTCGCGATTCGTTGGGGCTTTGGCTGGAATGTCGGCCCGTTCGAAACCTGGCAAGCAGCCGGTTGGCAGCAAGTGACGCAGTGGATCAATGACGATATCGCCGCCGGAAAAACCATGGCGAAAACGCCGTTGCCGGCGTGGGTTAGCGATGGTCGTCAAGGTGTGCATGGAGCGGATGGTTCCTGGTCTGCCTCCGCCAAGAAAAATCAGCCGCGTTCCGCCCTCGCCGTCTACAAACGTCAAGCGTATCCCGATTCGGTGTTGGGCGAAAAACGTGATCCGGGCACGACGATATTCGAGACCGACGCGTTACGCTGCTGGCACAGCGGTGACGGCATTGCGATCGCGAGCTTCAAATCGAAAATGCATGCGATTGGCGAAGACGTGCTGGATGGCTTGCAACGTGCGATCAAGGAGGCCGAGCAAAACTATATCGGCCTGGTGATATGGCACGATGCGCCTTTCTCCGTCGGCGCCAATCTGATGTCGATGGCGCCCGCTTTGATGATGGGTCAGTGGGCGAAGATCGAAGCGGTGGTCGAGAAGTTTCAACAGACGGCGCAGTCGCTCAAATATTCGATGGCACCGACCGTCGCGGCAGTACAAGGCATGGCGCTCGGCGGCGGCTGCGAATTTCCAATGCACTCGACCAAGACCGTTGCCGCGTTTGAAAGTTATTTCGGTTTGGTCGAAACCGGCGTCGGTCTCATTCCCGCCGGCGGCGGCTGCAAAGAAATCGCACTGCGAGCCGCGCGCACAGCCAAGGGTGGAGACGTGTTCCCCAGCATCCAGCGCGCCTTCCAGACCATCGCGATGGGTGAAGTTTCGAAGAGTGCAACACAAGCCAGGAGTTACGGCTACCTGCGTCCGCGCGATACAGTGATTATGAATCCGCACGAGTTGTTGCACGTGGCGAAAGCAGAAATTCGAGCGCTCAGCGAAGCGGGTTATCGCCCTCCGCTGCCGAAACAAATTCCGGTTGCCGGAAAAACTGGCATCGCGACATTAAAAATGATGCTGGTCAACATGCGTGACGGCGGCTTCATTTCCGCACACGATTTCGAAGTCAGCGCGCGTTTGGCCGATGCACTGTGCGGTGGCGAAATCGAGGCTGGCACGGCGGTCGATGAAGACTGGTTTTTAAAACTTGAACGCACGCATTTTATCGCGCTGCTGAAGAATCCGAAGAGCCAAGCGCGAATTAAACAGATGTTGGAAACGGGGAAGCCTTTGAGGAACTGACGGCAGGGGCTAGGAAGAAAGGCCTTCACTAGCCCTTAGCCCCTGAACAAATCGGAGATTGATATCATGAAACAACTTCAAGACGCCTATATCGTCGCCGCCTGCCGCACACCGGTCGGGAAAGCGCCGCGCGGTATGTTCCGCAATACGCGGCCCGATGATTTACTCGCGCACGTGTTGCGCGGCGTGCTGGCGCAGGCGCCTGGCCTTGATGCAAAACAGATTACCGATGTCATTGTCGGCTGCGCGATTCCGGAAGCGGAGCAAGGCATGAATATCGCCCGCATTGGTTTGCTGTTGGCAGGCATTCCGCAATCGGTCGCGGGTCTTACCGTGAACCGATTCTGCGCTTCGGGTTTAGAAGCGATCGCAATTGCTGCTGATCGTATCCGCACCGGCGCCGCCGACATCATGATCGGCGGCGGCGCCGAGACCATGAGCATGATCCCGATGGGTGGCCACAAGATGGCGATCAACAATGCGGTGTTCGCGAACAACGAAAACGTCGGAATCGCCTATGGCATGGGTTTGACAGCGGAGAAAGTTGCCGAACGTTGGAAGGTCAGCCGCGAAGATCAAGATGCATTCGCGCTCGAAAGTCACCAAAAGGCGATCAAGGCAACCGAGAGCGGCGAGTTCAGCGAGATTCTCCCGTATACGATCAACGAGCAACTCGCCGATCTCGCCAGCGACACAATCGTCACGAAAAGCAAAACCGTATCGAAGGACGAAGGTCCGCGGCCTGACACTTCGATGCAAGGCCTCGCGAAATTGCGCCCGGTGTTCGCGGCGAAAGGTTCGGTGACGGCCGGCAATAGCTCACAAACCAGCGACGGCGCCGGCGCGGTCATTCTCGTTAGCGAACAAGCATTAAAGGAATTCGGCCTGACGCCGCTGGCGCGTTTTGTTGGTTACAGCGTCGCCGGCGTGCCGCCGGAAATCATGGGCATCGGCCCGATCGAAGCCATTCCGAAAGTGTTGAAGCAAACCGGTTTGACTGCAAATGCTCTCGACTGGATCGAATTGAACGAAGCATTCGCGGCGCAATCGCTCGCCGTCATCCGTGAACTCGATCTCGATGTGAGCAAAGTGAATCCGCTTGGCGGGGCAATCGCACTCGGCCATCCGCTCGGTGCTACGGGTGCGATTCGCACGGCGACACTCGTGCACGGCTTGAAACGCCGCAAGCAAAAATACGGTATGGTGACCATGTGCGTCGGAACGGGCATGGGCGCAGCAGGAATATTCGAAGTGCTGTAATTTTTTTGTTATCATGCCAGGCAGGCGGCCTCGGGGAAAGCCGCATGGAAACGCGGTAGCCCTAGGCTAGCCACTGGCCTCGGGCCATTGGCTCCCAGGCTTGCCTTGGCTGTAGACCGCACTGCTATTGCTTCCCAGGGCAATCGACTTTCAATAACTCACCAAGCAAAAGGCGAGACTTAAATGAGATTCACTTTCGCGCTGATCATTACATTTGTTTTATCGCTGGTTGCATTCGCTGC
>JANNFT010000078.1:0-6322 GCA_031380185.1 Pseudomonadota bacterium | reverse complement strand
GGACGCTCGCGTCGCCGTTCAGGATAATCACCTGGCGCGCGTTCGCCGCAGCGGCGACCGCGCCGACCAAATGGGATTTGCCGGCGCCGGCTGCCCCCCAAAGATAAACGAAGCGTTCGCTATTTTTCGCACTCGCCATCGCTTGCAACAGCGCGCATAACTCTCGATTTTGGCCAACTATAAAATTGACAAAAGTGGGCGCAGGCGCAGGAGAAATATTGAGTACAAGCTGTTTCATTGCCCGGCGAATTTTATCACGAAGGACTGACGTACCGGCCTGCCGCGTGGATTTCGGCACGGTATCTGTCAAATCATAGACTTTATTGCTATCTGCCTTCATAATTAAGGGTTTATGAAGCTCCTATTTGATCTTTTCCCGGTCGCGCTATTTTTCGTGGCGTATAAATTCGCCGACATATACGTTGCGACCGGCGTGGCCATTGTGGCGAATCTATTGCAGATATTTTGGCTACGATTCACCGGAAAAAAGGTCGAGCCGATGATGTGGGTCAGTCTGGCCATTATCGCCGTATTCGGCGGCGCCACGCTATATCTGCACGATGAGACCTTCATCAAGTGGAAACCGACGGTGCTGTATTGGCTCTTCGCCGTCGCCTTGTTAGTCGCGCAATTTGCCTTCAGTAAAAATCTTATCCGCGCCATGATGGAAAAAAACATCGCGCTGCCGGAACCAATTTGGGCTCGGCTCAACCTAAGTTGGGTCATTTTCTTTTTGGGCATGGGTGTAGTCAATTTGTACGTTGCATTTAATTTCAGCACCGACACGTGGGTGAACTTCAAATTATTCGGCAGTTTTGGCCTGATGCTGATATTTATTATCGGTCAAGGCATGCTGCTTTCTAAACATGCTATTGAAGAAAAGGATTCGACTTAGTGTGGTACGCGATCATCGCAGAAGATGCCCCGAATACGCTGGAGCGCCGCGTTGCGATCCGTCCCCGGCATCTGCCGCGCCTACGCCAACTCGCGGACGAAGGACGCTTATTGTGCGGTGGCGCATTTCCCGCCATCGATAGCCCGGACCCCGGCGCGGCCGGATTTACCGGCAGCCTGATCGTTGCGGAATTTGAGTCGTTGGAAAACGCCGAAGCATGGATCAAGGCCGATCCGTTTTACATTGACGGCGTTTACGCGAAAATCGTCGTCAAACCTTGTTGCAAGACTCTGCCGTGAACGAAATCATCGCGCTGATGCAGCAACGGCTCAGTCACCTGCAGCCGGAAAGCGTGGCCATCGTCGACGACAGCGCCAAGCACGCCGGCCACGCCGGCGCTGCCGCCGGTGGCGGTCACTATCAACTGACTATCGTCTCGAAACAATTCGCCGGTAAACCGCAAGTCGCGCGTCATCGTTTGGTCTATCAAGCCCTCGGCGACATGATGCAGCGGCAGATTCACGCCTTGTCGATTTCGGCCTACACGCCCGATCAACTCTGATTTTTTGTTTCCCCTCGTTAAGGATTTAGTCATGACATTAAAACATTTCAATATTGCATTGCTCGCTGCTTCAGGCCTGTTATCCATGGTCAGTAGTTTTGCCGAGGATTCCAAGATCCCTGCGGCGGCCAAACCCACTGCCCCCGCCGCGGCCGCGGCGCCCGCGAAACCGGCGAAAATAACCGTCAATGGCGTGTTGATTCCCGCCTCGCGTTTTAGCATCATGACGCAGCAAGCCGCCGGACAAGGCCAGGCGGACAATCCGCAAATACAAGCGCAGATCAAAGATAACTTGGTAAAAGGTGAAATCGTCGCGCAGGAAGCAGTAAAGGCCGGCTTCGACAAAAATCCGGAAATCACCGAGCAACTCGATTTCGTCAAACAGCAGTTGTTGGTTCGAGCCTATATCGCCGATTTTATGAAAAAGAATCCGGTCAAAGACGAAGCGCTGAAAGCCGAATACGAAAAAGCCAAGTCAGCCGAGGGCGATAAGGAATACAAAGCACAGCATATTTTGGTTGAAGGTGAAAAAGACGCGAAAGACCTGATCACACAAATAAAGAAAGGCGGCAACTTTGACAAGCTCGCGAAAGAAAAATCCAAAGACGCCGGCTCAAAGGATCAAGGCGGAAAATTGGAGTGGACCATGCCCGGCAACTTCGTAAAACCATTTAGCGAGGCCATGGTCAAATTGAAAAAGGGCGAGATGACACCGGAACCGGTCAAAACCCCGTACGGCTATCACATCATTAAACTGGAAGATACGCGCAGCGCAAAAGTACCCACGTTTGACGAAGTGAAAGAGAAAATTCGCCAATCTCAGCAACAGGCGATGATGACGAAAATGCTGGACGAACTGCGCGCGAAGGCGAAAGTCGAAGAGAAATAACGACCATCCGCGATGGCGCCGCTTAACAACTTTTGAAAGGCATGAGATGAAATTAAAACAATGTTTAATTGGCCTGGCGATGCTCGGCGCGAGCATCGGCGCCGCGTTCGCGGTCGACTTGGTTTCCGCGCAAGCCGCCTACGACAAGGGCGACTTCGAAGAAGCGTTCAAACAATTCTTGTCAATGGCGGAAGAAGGTAATGCACTCGCGATGTCCAGCACCGGCGTGATGTACGACATGGGCCAGGGCACGAAAAAAGATTACGACAAAGCGGTCGAGTGGTACAAAAAATCCGCTGAAAATGGCAATCAGTTCGGCCAATTTAATCTTGGCACCATGTACTACATGGGCACCGGCGTGACGAAGGACATGATAACCGCGTGCAAATGGTTTGCGCTCTCGACGCGCCAGGGCAACGGTCAGGCGCGCATTCACATGCACATTTGTGAAAAGTATCTGAACGATGCGCAGCGCGCAGAATCCAATCGCCAAGCGGACGAGTTCATGGCGCAACATAAGAATTAATTGGAATTTCTCAAGCGTCTAAGTGAAGCCACCTCCCAACTCGACGCCGGGTGGCGTAACGAGTTGGGCTATCCGTCCCTTCCTGTTTTAAGTCACGGCAGTTTGCTGGTAAAGGTTTATGCGCCGCGCGGAACCGATCATCAATCACCACATACCCGCGATGAGGTTTATGTCGTCGCACGCGGTCGTGGCGAGTTTGTCTGCGGCGAACTACGCACAACATTTAACGAAACCGATTTGCTCTTTGTTCCTGCCGGCCAAACTCATCGCTTCGAAAATTTCAGCGACGAATTGACGCTGTGGGTTATTTTCTACGGCGCAGAAGGCGGTGAAAAACCGGATAGCGGGCCGCACAATTATTCTTAGGCGCCGCGCCTTGAGCCAATAGGGATGCGGCATTACCCGCATGCAATGCCACGAGTCAAGCTGGGTGCGGCTTCTGGGCCGATTGTCGCAGAACGAGTTGCAACGCCACCCGGCGTCGCCAGAACCGCGCAATCCGCCCCGTAGCGGATTCTCGCCAAATGGGTGATTGCACACGAACGCGAACCCATGTGGCGCCAAAATAAACCACAAATTTCGACGCTTCAATTGCCTCCCACGACACCACGCGCCGCAATCGTCCGGCGCGCAAAAACCAAATCCGCCCAAGCCTTGGCCTTATCCGGCAAGCTGCGCAATAAATAAGCCGGATGATAGGTCGCGATCAGCGCAATACCGCGATAGTCATGTAACTTTCCCCGCAGCGCGCCGATCGGCGCATCGGTCGCGAGCAGATTCGCTGAAGCGACTTTACCCAGCGCAACAATCAATTTTGGCTGAATCAACTCGATCTGCCGCGCGAGGTACGGTTCACACTGCGCCGCCTCGCTCGGCTCGGGATTGCGATTTCCGGGCGTTCGACACTTCACGATGTTCGCGATATAAACGTTAGCGCCGCGTTTGAGCTCGATCGCCGCGAGCATATTGTCCAGCAAACGTCCGGCCTGGCCGACAAAGGGCTCGCCGCGTTGGTCCTCTTCGACGCCCGGGCCCTCACCGACGAACAACCAGTCGGCGTTTTCATCGCCGACGCCGAGCACGGTTTGCGTACAGCCCGCACGCAAGCCACAGGCGCGACAATTTTTTACGCAAGCTTTTAGCGCCGTCCAATCCATATTCATAATTTCATCGCGACGATTATTCGTACCTTTGGCGCTACCGGACGCTGCGACTTCGGCAACAATCGATGCCGCATACTGTGTAACCAATCCCGCGGATTTCTGCCGATAGATTGGCCACAAGCCCATCTCTTTCAAATACGCTTGCGAATAGTTCACAGCTTCAATTCCATCACCACCGCATCTTCACGTCCGGCCTGCGCCGGATAGTAGTTGCGCCGAACACCGATGGTTTTAAATCCGAGCGATTCGTACAGCGCTTGCGCGCGAGAATTGGATCGCCGCACTTCGAGAAAAAAACTACGCGCGAATTCCGTAATGGCGATCGAGGTCAAATGCAGCAGCAACATGCGGCCATGCCCCTTTCTCTGCCATTCAGGCGAAATAGTGAGATTGAGCAAATGCGCTTCATCTGCGGCGATCAATACCACCGCATAGCCGATAATGGCGTCCCCGTAAGTCAGCAGCAGGCAGCGATGCCCCGCGTGTATCGAATCACGGAAATTGCCCGGTGTCCAAGGGTGGTTGTAGACGCGACTTTCAATCTCGATCACGATTTTAAGGTCGAGCAAGGTCATCGGTGAATAGCCAAAGAGCGACCTCGGCTCGGCGCTCATCCCCGAACTCCGCGTTCGATCTCCGTAAGCGCAACTTTATCGCGAATATACAACGGCAATGCTTGCTCGGCCGGCACGGCATCGCGAAGTCGATCGGTGGCGAGTTGGGCAATTTGAATCGCGTGCGGATAGCGCGTGCAGTCGATGGTTTCAAGCTGATGACTGAAACGTCGCTGAAGTCGATCGTTGTAGACGGCAAAGCCGCTACCCACACCGGCCCAAAATCCAGGTGGCAACAACGGCGCCGTTTCCGGTTTACATAAGCACGGCGCGACGACGGTTCGCCATACATTGTCGACGCGCTCGTAAGCGGCGACGTAAATCTCGCCCATGCGCGCATCCAACACCGCGATCACGCGGTCCTCACCGGTCGCCTGCGCAAGCGCGAGCAGGGTCGGGATTGGCACGACCGCGATATTTGCGCCAAACGCCAAGCCCTGCGCCACGCCGCACGCGATGCGCAGTCCGGTAAACGAGCCGGGGCCGGCGCCGAACGCAATTGCGTCCAAGTCTTGCGGCGCCACACCCGCTTCAGCCAACACCGCGTCGATCATCGGCAACACCCATTCTGAATGACGCTGCCCGGCGCGCTCGTCCTTGGCCGTGGCGGCGTCAGCAACGCGCAGCGCCACGGAACAAAATTCCGTGGAGCAATCGAGGGCGAGAATTATGCTGGATGACATGCGAAAGTTTTCTCAAGTAAACTCCATTATCCTAGAAACGGCAGTTGAGCGGGGTGGCGTGTGCGCCCCGCCCAACTGCCGTTTCCCGGATTGTATTATTTCGCCCACCGACGCCGAGGCTTAACACCATGCCCGACCTGAATGAAAGTGAGATTGTCGCCGCCTTGCAACGCACGAGCGTTGCGAGTGTTTCCGACGCCATTGACGACGTCATCGGCCAACGCGGTTTTATGCGCACCGACATGCGGCCGTTATTTAAAACCAAAATCGTCGGCCGCGCCGCAACGGCTCAGCTCAAGCCGGCGTTACGTGACCACGATGGCGTCAACTACGGACTAAAAGTGCTCGACGAAGCCGCGCCCGGCAGCGTGCTCGTTTACGTTTTAGAGGACGGTCTGGAGATCGCCGGCATCGGCGAGCTTATGGCAATCACTGCACAAGTACGCGGCCTCGCCGGCGCCGTAATCGATGGCGGCGCGCGTGATGTCGACGAAATTACGCGTATGGGTTTTCCGGTTTTTTGCCGCAGCATCACACCAGCATCCATAATTGGCCGCCATAGCAGCGTTGCTGCGCAAGTGCCGGTAATGTGCGCGGGGATTTTGGTTCGCCCCGGCGACTACATCATGGGCGATAAGGACGGCGTTGTTGTTATTCCCGATGAACACGCACGGAAAATCGCCGAACTCGCGCTGGATTTTGATGCGAAAGAAATCAATATGCGCGAGATGATTCGACAGACTGGATCAATAAGAAAAGCCATGGAGGCGTATGGACGCTATTGACCTAAGGAAGCTCTGAATAAGTCCGATTTCGTCGCGATACTGCGTTGCTCACAAAAAATATCTCCTTACATATTATGCATATGCCGCGTCGATATTTTTTGTTCGCGCCTTGTCTCGCTTAGAACTCGAACTTATTCAGAGCTTCCTTAATTATTAAACAACTCGATGTTGAAGCGTGCAGCGCTTTTTCATTGCATCTGCACAA
>JANNFT010000060.1:0-8077 GCA_031380185.1 Pseudomonadota bacterium | reverse complement strand
TTGCCTATTTGATCTTCAACTTTCGGCAAGGCGGGATGGTCGCCATAGGTCGAACTGGATGCAGCGTACACAAAACGTTGCGTATTCGCATCGCGTGCGGCGACCAGCATATTGACGAAGCCGGTGACATTACTGTGATTGCTAAGTATCGGATCTTCGATCGAGCGTGGCACCGAGCCTAGCGCGGCGTGATGCAGGACAAAATCAACGTCCTTGCAGGCTTCACGGCAGGTGTTTAGGTCGCAGATGTCACCGCGAATGAAATGGAAATTGGTCCACGCTGCAGAGCCTACCAGCGCCCGCACCTGATCGAGATTGCGTTGATGGCCGGTGGAAAAATTGTCCAACCCCACGACCGATTGATTCAGCCGCAATAGCGTTTCAACCAGATTTGAGCCAATGAAACCTGCAGCGCCGGTGACCAGCCAGCGATGGCGCTTGGTTGCGAGCTGTTCGAGTATTTGTTGGTATTGAGTCATTCTGTTTTTTGGCGCAATTATCTTAGAGGCGCCATAAACTCAAGCCCGATTCCCTAACGGCGTTGGGATCGAATTGGCATTTAACGTCGATGAAACAGCCGCCGCCTTTGACCTTGCTCAAATAATCCTTCATCGGGCGCGCTAAGAATTCTTTGTGAGCCACGGCGGCAATAATCGCATCGGCCTGCGGCAATTCTTCCCAACTGCGCAACGTTATGCCGTATTCCTGTTTTGCTTCGGCGGACTCGGCCATCGGATCGTGCACTTGGACGTCGATGCCGTAGGAACGCAATTCCTGAATGATGTCGATGACTTTCGAGTTGCGCAAGTCGGGACAATTTTCTTTGAACGTGAGTCCCAACACATTGACCTTCGCGCCTTTGACTTGCGAACCCGCATTGATCATCTTCTTCACCGTTTGTTCTGCGATGTGTTTGCCCATGCTGTCGTTAATGCGTCGTCCCGCCAAGATCACCTGCGGAATGTAACCCATCATTTCCGCTTTGTGAGTGAGATAGTAGGGATCGACACCGATGCAGTGTCCGCCGACCAGGCCCGGACGGAACGGTAAGAAATTCCACTTGGTGCCAGCAGCCTTGAGCACTTCCATCGTATCGATGCCAATGCGATCAAAAATAAGTGCGAGCTCGTTCATCAACGCGATGTTTAGATCACGCTGGGTGTTCTCGATTACTTTCGCCGCTTCGGCGACCTTAATGCTGGACGCGCGGTGGACGCCGGCGGTGATAATGCTTTCGTAAAGTTGCGCGATTTTTTCCAAGGTTTCCGCGTCGTCACCGGAAACGATTTTTAGTATTTTGGTGAGAGTGTGTTCTTTGTCGCCCGGGTTAATTCGCTCGGGCGAATAGCCGACGTGAAAATCTTTCATCCACTTCAGGCCGGAATGTTTTTCTAACACCGGGATGCATACTTCTTCCGTGGCACCGGGATAAACCGTCGATTCGTACACCACGATCGCGCCTTTTTTCAAATATTTGCCGACGCTCGTGCTCGAGGCGACCAGAGGTGAAAAGTCGGGCTGATGCGCGATATCCACGGGGGTGGGGACAGCGACGACAATATAGTCCGCCTTGGCTAGTTCCTGGGAGCTGGTCGTGACGCTCAGATGCTTTGCCGCCTCTAAATCCGCCGAGGAAAGCTCGCCGGTTGGATCGATGAAGCGCTTATAACTTGCGACTTTCTCTGCCGAAAGATCGAAGCCGATGGTTTCGCGGCGCTTTCCGAATTCGACGGCGAGCGGCAAGCCTACATAGCCAAGTCCGACTACTGCAACAACACTCATGCAAACATCCTCATTAGAAGGTGGGACAATTTATTTGCCGCGGATAGGCCCGGCGCCATCGATTACGAGGCGAACTAAAGCTAAAATGTTATTGCTGACCAATGCCAACATGTTAGCCTAGCGAGCCTTGGCGGGTCGGTGGGAATTCTGCGCCAAATTGGCGACTAATGCCATAAAGATTAGAACATTTTGCCATTTGTAAAAGGATAATTATGCACACGAAAGCGACCGCAGCACTTCGACAACTGACTGTTCTGAAAAAGATTATAGTATTTTGCTCGATGCTGGTTGGCGCCGTTTCGAGCGTCCGAGCCGACTTGCCGCAAACCATCGAAAAGGTCCGGATGTCGGTTGTTGGAGTGGGGACATTTCAGAAAACCCGAAGCCCGGCTATGAATATGCTCGGCACCGGATTCGTCGTCGCGGATGGCCTGCATGTCATCACCAACGCTCATGTGAAGCCGCCTTATTTGGATACGGAAATGCGCGAAGTCATGGTCGTGATAACCGGGCGCGGCAATGAAGTTCAAGTCCGTGAAGTGGAGGAAGTAGCAAGCGATTCCGATCACGACGTCGCGCTGCTTAGGATCAAAGGCGCGCCACTGCCGGCGTTGGCGTTGGGTGATCCCGCGCGCGTGCGCGAAGGCCAGCAATACGCATTCACCGGTTTTCCGATTGGCGCGATTTTAGGGCTATATCACGTGACCCATCGCGCCACCGTTTCTTCGCTGACGCCGGTGGTGATTCCCGGCCGCGGTTCAAGGGATCTGGATATAAAGTCAGTGACTCGGTTGCGCAAGGCGTTTAATGTATTTCAGCTCGATGCGACCGCCTACCCCGGTAACAGCGGCAGTCCGCTTTATGATCTAGAAACCGGGAAGGTCATCGGTGTGTTGAACATGGTTTTTGTGAAACAAACCAAGGAAAAGGTACTGTCTGATCCGAGCGGGATCGCCTATGCGATCCCGATAAATTACGTTTCGGAGCTACTTAAGCGCGCGGGTGTGAAAAACTAGCCGGCTCGCCCGTAAATGTCGCCAAAGCGCACAATGTCGTCTTCTTCGAGGTAGGCGCCAGTCTGAATCTCGATAATTTGCAACGGGATTCTCCCCGGATTCTCCAGGCGGTGGCGATTGGTTTTTGGGATATACGTCGATTCATTTTCTTCCAGGAAAATCTCTTGTTCACCGTTGGTGATTTTCGCGGTGCCGGCGATCACCACCCAATGCTCCGAACGGTGATAGTGCATTTGCATCGATAGTTTTTGGCTGGGTTTTACCACGATGCGCTTAATTTTGTAGTACGGCCCTTCTTCCAAAATCGTATAACTGCCCCACGGCCGCGCGACTGTTAGGTGGGTTTCGGTTAAATGCGGGTGACGTGTTTTGACTTCCGCAACGAGGCGCTTTAAGTCGGCGACTTTGTCGCGCGGACACACTAATGTCGCGTCCCTTGTCTGCACGATCGCGAGATTTTCGACGCCTAATGCGGCGATCGTTCCAGCGTTCGTCCACAGCAAGTTATTTTGCGAATTGACGGTTAACACGTCACCCTCGATCACATTTCCGGCTGCGTCTTTGTCGCGTTGCTGGTAGATCGCTTCCCAACTTCCTAGATCGCTCCAGCCCATATTGACCGGGACGACGGCAATGTTTTTGCCGTATTCGAGAATGCCGTAATCGATGGAAATATTCGGCATCGCGTTGTAGATTTCTTCTTTGGCAATCGCCGCACCGCTCTCGGCCAAGCTCAACGCGGCTTCGTAAATGGCCGGCTGAAGATCGTACAGCAACTGCATAAAAGTGTCAGCGCGAAATACAAACATGCCGCCGTTCCAATAATGATTGCCTTGCGCGAGAAGTTTAACTGCGGTTTCGGCATCGGGTTTTTCGACGAAGCGCGAGACTTTACGAACGGGTAAATGCTTGGAACCGCCGATTTCAATTTCGTCGCCCGCCTGAATGTAGCCAAACCCGGTCGCCGGCTCCGTCGGTTCCATGCCGAACAATGCGATTTGACCCTGACCTGCAGCTTGCTCCGCAGCGTGCCAGGCGGCACGGAACGATGGCGCGTCGGCAACGGCGTGGTCGGACGAAAAAACGCCAATGATCGCAGCGGGGCTATCCTTGGCTATTCGCGCCGTCGCCCAAGCGATCGCAGGTAAGGTGTTTCGACCGACCGGCTCTGCGAGCACATGATCGGCTAGACCTGCATCGACCGCATGCAATTGTCCGGCAACTTCAAAGCGATGATCGACATGGGTGACGGTCGTAACGTGTTGGCTTTTAACCATGGGTAGCAGGCGCCGCATAGTGTCTTGCAATAACGATTCCTGGCCATTGAGCGCGAGTAATTGCTTTGGCATTGTCGCGCGCGACAGGGGCCAAAGGCGAGTGCCGGATCCGCCTGCCAACACGATCGCGCGGCGATTCGAATCAAGGTCAGTGGTCATCGCGCTATTGGCGGAATCGGCCGGTGAATTCATGGCAAGAAATCCGGTTGGTAATGGGAATTCATATTGTAGCCGAAGCATATGGCAATTAAGGCGCTGCTTTAGGCTGGCGAGATCACGTTGACGACATAATACTTCTGAAACGCGCTTCCGTTATCGTTCATCGGGCGACATGCATGAAGAACCAAGCCAATATTATCTCTACCAAGGCATAGCGTGGAGCGCCAATAGCGATAAGCCTTTTCAGCCGGTAGCTTGGTCGACCCAATTGCTGCGTGTGCGCTTGCCCAGCGCTTCGCGAGTTTCCTCTGGCCAGCGCGTGAGTGCGATGAAAAGGATCAGATAAAACAACAGCGCCACGCGCGGAAACTCGAACAGGCTATTAAACGTACCGACGGTGGCGAATCCCACAAGTGAGACAAACATCGCCAGCGCAATGAGTTGGCCCCGACTCGCCAGCATCAGCAACCGGCATGCCGCGTAAACCATGAGCACCGCAAGTAGTATCAACCCGAGCCAGCCCTGCTCGAAAAACGTATGTACCCAGATGCTTTCGATGTGCCACGGCCAGAAATTACTTACCGAAAACAGCCAATGGTCGCCACCTTCGGTGAAGTCACCGTTCTTTAGGAGATTATTACCGGCGAAATCTGTTAGTCGAACGTTGTCGACATCGATGTGGGTTCCGCCAATTGGATTGACCAGCCAGGCTTGTACGGGCTTTTTTCCGAAGCGATGCGGCATTCCTAAATTGCGAGTTGTAAATTTTATTTCCAGATGTTGCCAGGAGGAGTCGATTTTTTTCAAGGGCAAGATCTTGGCTTCACAATTCTCGGAGTACAACAGCAATGATTCGCACATACCGGCTTTAACGCGCGCCTTCGGAAATGTCGAGCGGACGTCGAGGGATAAAGTCAGGTCGCGATAGGGTTCTGGAATAACATACTGGGCGTAATACAGTGTGACTCCACCGAGGCTATCGTGTGTGCCCCCGAGCCGGAGATACCTGTTGCCGGGTTCATCCATGATGGTGAAGGTTCCGGGTGGGGTGGTTCGCGGGCTGCGCCAGAAGAAAAGTGCGGGAAAACGCCCTACGCCCATGCCAAAAAACTGCGCGACGCTGCTGCTGTCCATCATGTTGAGAGTATCTTGCCAATGAACCATGCGATCGCGGACGGCTCCCGAGCGATCGGAAAATCGCGCGCTGACGAAATAGGAATTGCCGGCGATGGGAATACTGACGAAAAAAATCAAGCTGATAAACGCGAGTACGGAGGCATTGCGTCGATTGGGCCGCCAAAGCGGACGTTTTACGGTTCGATTCAAAAAAACTAGAACAAGAATGAAAATAACGGCAGTCAAAGTTGCCCACAGCGCCGGCATTCCGCCCCAATGACGTCCGACGAAAGGGGTGGCTACGCCGGTGGCAAGAAAACCGGCCCATGCCAGCCGATGTTTTGATGCTCGCGGGCGAATTACAGTATGGGCGACGCCAGAAAAGCCGATCAAGAATGTGATTGCATAAGCAACATAGGCGCCCTTGTTGATAAGCCAGATAAGTATAAAACTCAAGATGATCAATGCAGCCGCAAGCAGAATTCCGACTACGCCCACACCGCTTTGCTCGGCTTTGCGTCCCAAAAAGAACGCCAGGACAATGAACCCTAAAACGGCGGCAAGGGAACGGTACCCGCCCGCCGCAAATACACCAAAACACAATACGCTAACTATCGCAGTGATCGATACTACTAAGAGCGCGCGGCGAGTGCTGAAAACACCAGTGGATTTTTGTCGCACCATTGTCGCGAAGCCGAGGGCAACGATCATCACCAGGCAAGCGACATAGAGCCCACGGGAAAAGGTCACCATGATCGTGTAGCTGCCCAGCGCCAATATAAGCGCTGCGGTTGCAACTTTTATAAGCGATTTGGTTTCACTCAACCAGATTAGTGTGAAGGGCAAGGCCAACGCCAGATAGCCATCGATTGCGCCTCCACCGACGTGCATGGAACCGAACGTCGAAGTGACACGATAGTTTTCAGAGAAATTGGTTAAGCCAGGAAACGCGATCCGTTCCCAAACTGCGACGCAAACTACACCCGTCAGTCCGGCAAGGATCCCGGGTACCCAATATTTCGACAATATTTGTGAATTGCCGCCAAAATCGGCACGTAACAAAAACATCAGGGCGATCGCCCACCCCAGGCTTTTGCCGACACGAAGTCCGTTGTACTTGCTGTAATAATTTGCAAATGAATTACCGTCTATCGGTTCAAGCGGCATCATTCCGCCGGCGACACTAAGGAGAAAAACAACCACGAACAGTGATATTGCCCATGCAGCAGCCGGCGCCAATCGCGCCGACCGATCGCTACCGCGTAGCGACCGGATTGCAAGGGTGACGAGCAGCAACAGATCGAATTCATCGAAGAAAAATCGGCCCGACCAGGGTGCAAAATTCAAGACCGGCGCCAACGCCGGTACCATGAACAACCAAAGGCGAGGTTCGCGCCAAAGCGCGGCGCCGTAACCCATCAGCGCTGCCAATAGCAATATTGGGCCAACGGGGAAGCGATATGCGCCATACAGCGCGATCGCAAGCAAGCCCGCCGCAAGCGGCGCTGCCCAGATCAATCGGGCAGAGTGGAGGGCGTAACCAGCCGCGGCAGATGTGGTTGGCGGCACGGCGTCAAATGCTCAAGATTGGATATTCACGAGGCGCTCGCGAAGTGATCGCCTGAATGGAAATGAGCTGCTGGGTCGGGCTATTAGCCTTCCCATTTGCCGGCTTTAACCAGCATATCTTTCAAGCCAGACAGTGGGAACCCTCCGGCATAAGCCCTTCGCGCGTAATCCCTCGCCCGGTCGTAATTTTTCAAATTGAAATAAAGTAAACCCATGTTATAGAACAGGTTTGGGTTATTTTTCAGGCGTTGTTCCGCTAGCTCGTAGTGCGGGATTGCTTCTTTGTAGCGCTTAACTCGCGTGTTGGACAAATAGTTGCCGTAAATCATTCTCACAGTTCCGTCTTCCGGCCGCCAACGGATAGCGCGGTCAAACCAGCAGTCGATGCTGTACTTAGAGCCGACTGGTTTCGGAGTGTTCTCCTTCCAGGAAAGGCGAACTATTGAATTCAACGCGCGGTGGTGGTTCGGAAATGCGAAAAGAACATACGATAGATCTCCGGCCGGCCGGGGAGTTTCTTCTTTAAACCCGCCGATGAGATTCTCAACCCGTGCATTAAAATGATGTAAGTTGACCACCGGCAATTTGTTTCGATAATCCGATGGGTTGGTATAGTCGTAAGGCCCGTAGCCGCCATCTTTCCTCTCTATGGGTCCACATGCTTCGTATTCCGCGAAGCTCGCGATTGGGTGCGACAGTGCCAAGGTTACAAGAGCTATTCGAAGGTTCGTTAACATAATTTCAAAATTATCACCAAAATTAATCTTTACTTTGACTGTCCAAAGTAGCGCATGTTGCATGATCCTAGAAACGGCAGTTGACCGCTCCTTCAGTTATTCAACATCATGGTTCCAATAAAATTATTCATAACTTGTGTACTCACCCATTTGGTGAGAATTCGCTACGGGGCGGATTGCGCGGTTCTGGCGGCGCAGGGTGGCGTTGCAACTTGTTGCAATGGAACAACCATTCCGCCTCGCCGCGCCTTGCCCTGCACCCCCATAACCGCACACTCCGCCCCGTCCAACTGCCGCTTCTAGGATGATTTGCCATTACAACTTCTCGGTATCCAAAGCGCCGCGGATAGTATGAGTCCTTGCAACAAGGGATAGAAAAAATAAGAATAATTCAATTGACTCCAAACGCCAATAGGGTATC
>JANNFT010000524.1:0-1703 GCA_031380185.1 Pseudomonadota bacterium | reverse complement strand
TAGCGTTCTAACTTTTGCGCGCCGATGCCGTTGATCGCGGCTAACTGCGCGCGGTTCTGCGGTCGCTGCATCGCCAACTGCGTTAAAGTCGTATCGTGAAAAATCACAAATGACGGCACGCCTTGTGTCTCGGCCAACGCGCGGCGCAACGTGCGCAACGCTTCCAGCAAATCCTGTCGATCCGCCGGTAAATCCACTGGCGCTTTGCCGCGCGTTTTCGGCGTTTTCTTTTTCTCGACGTCCGCTTCTTGGCGGAATCGTACTGCGTGCTCACCGCGCAATACCGGCCGCGAAGCCTGGTTCAGCAGCAATGCGCCGTACCCGGTGACGTCGACGCGCAGCAAACCGGTCGCAACCAATTGGCGAAACACCGAGCGCCAGCGTTTGTCGTCCAGGTCTTTACCGAGCCCGAACGTGCTCAACCGATCGTGGCCTAAGCTTTTCATGCGCTCGGTCACTTTGCCGAGCAACACGTCGATCAAATGACCGGCGCCGAAGCGTTGTCCGGTGCGGTACACCGTGGACATAGCCTGTTGCGCGGCGAGACTGCCGTCCCAAGTTTGCGGCGGCGCCAGGCAAGTATCGCAGTTGCCACAAGGCTTGCCGACCTCGCCGAAATATTGCAACAGCATTTGCCGCCTACAGGTCACTGTCTCGCAATAGCCGAGCATGGCGTCGAGCTTGTGGCGCTCGACGCGCTTGTGCGTTTCGTCGGCGTCCGATTGCTCGATCATGCGGCTTAGCTGCACCACGTCGCTTAAGCCATAGGTCATCCATGCGTTCGCCGGCTGGCCGTCGCGCCCGGCGCGGCCGGTTTCCTGATAGTAGCCTTCGACACTTTTTGGCAAATCCAAATGGGCAACGAAGCGCACGTCGGGCTTGTCGATACCCATGCCGAATGCGATGGTCGCGACCATGACGATGCTGTCGTCGCGCAAAAATTTATCTTGATTGCGCCGCCGCGAATCCGTTTCCATGCCGGCGTGATAGGGCAGCGCGGCGATGCCTTGGCCTTTCAACCAATGGGCGGTCTCGTCGACTTTTTTGCGCGACAAACAATAGACGATGCCGGCATCGCCCAGATGTTCCTCGCGCAAAAAACCTAACAATTGCTGCCGCGCGTCTTGTTTTTCGACGACGCTGTAGCGAATGTTGGGCCGGTCGAAACTGGAGATGAAAATCCGCGCGTCTTCGAGCTTGAGGCGCTTGATCATCTCGCCGCGCGTTAGCTCATCGGCGGTCGCGGTCAGCGCGATGCGCGGTACGTTGGGAAAACGCTCGTGCAAAATCGAAAGCTGCAAATATTCGGGCCGGAAATCGTGCCCCCATTGCGAGACGCAGTGAGCTTCGTCGATCGCGAACAGCGCGATGCTCATGCGTTCCATCAATTGCAAAAAGCCGGCACTGAGCAAGCGCTCCGGCGCGACATAAAGCAAATCAATTTTCCCAGCGAGCACGTTCCGTTGCACGCGTTCCGCTGCGTCGATCAGTTGCGTTGAATTGAGAAACTCAGCCCGCACGCCAAGCTGCTTTAACTGATCCACTTGGTTTTTCATCAGCGCGATCAGCGGCGACACGACGATGCCGACACCGTCACGCAGCATTGCCGGAATTTGGAAGCACAGCGATTTGCCGCCGCCGGTCGGCATCAACACCAGCGCGTCGCCGCCGCTTGCGATCTGGCCGATGATCGCCTCCTGCTC
>JANNFT010000055.1:0-13402 GCA_031380185.1 Pseudomonadota bacterium | reverse complement strand
GGCGTAATCCATGCACGCGCAGTAGTTGTCACCCGGATACGTGCCGCGCATCGCCACGCGATAAGCGCTCTTCGATTGCGCATTACTGACGCGAAACTCCGAAAAGAACGGCTCCGAGCCAATGTTTTCCAGGCCGAAATCCTGCTCGCGACCGAACTGTCGGCGCAGCGCCCGCTGCCAGTCGACCGGCGAAAGCTTCGCGGGTGCATGGCTACGGGATAGCTTCACCGGTAGGATCGGCCGGGTAGACGATCCGGCGTTACGCGACTTCTTTTTCATCAGTACAGATTCTCTGTCAGCAAAGATTTCATTGAATGGTTTTGCAAACGCCCGCCGGTGCTTCGCCAACTTGAAGCGCAGCGACAGGCACGACATTAATTTTAACCTGCTCCCTCGCTGCGATGTAAATCGCCGGGGTATTTTGCCCGGCGCCGAGGGTGTCTTTCCGATATGACCCTAGTCTTCTATTTGAATAGTTGGTCCATTTTGTACCTTAAAATAGTGCGCCGTGTCGAGGTTGTCTCCAACGGGAATGGAAACTAAAAGGTCCCACCCGCCTTGTGGCGCCGCAGCCGCGTCAACAACCATGCCGATCGCCTGGCCTGCTAATCGGGTCCCATAAATAGGGTCACCCGGCTGCGCGGCGTCGGGAGTATCAAGATGCGCACCGACCATGCGGCGCTTGACTTTGCCGAGATAATGCAGGCGCGCAACGATTTCTTGCCCGGTGTAACAGCCTTTTTGAAAACTGACGGCGCCGATCAAGTCGTCGTTAATCATTTGCGGGACAAACTGTTCTTGTGTCGCGGTGTAAATTTCCGGAACGCCGGCGCGAATTTGCAGCCAGCGCCAAACCGCCGCGCCCACCGGCGTCGCACTTTTCGCGACCGCTTGCCATCGATCAGCCGCATCACCCGAGACATTGATTTGGAAGCGCGCGTTCGGCAGCGCGATGACGGCGCCGAGCGGCGTGCGCAATTTATCCATCGGTTGCGTTGGTGCGTTTCCGAACACTGAAGTTATGACGTTTGCCGCTTTAGCGCCGGCGAGTCCGAAACGGATCTGCGCCGTCGAAACGTCCGCAAGCGCGACTTTCGAGCGCAACACATACATCTTCAATCGTTTTTGGATCGGTTCGATTAGCTCGCGTGGCAGTTGCAGCAGATAACTATCGCCCGATCGCCACGCAAAAAAATGAGCCAGCAAACGACCCTTCGGCGAACAAAATCCGGCGTAGTCAGCGTGCTCGCCGCTAATCTTCTCGACATCTTGCGTCAATTGACCCTGGAGAAACGTCAATACGTCCGCGCCGGAAACCTGAATCAAGCCAAGGTGAGACAAGTCGGCAAGCACGGTTGAATTATTTGCGGCCGACAACTCCTGCGCCAGATTGCCGAAATGTTGAACAGCGCCATCTGTTACAGTCGCACCGAAGGCTTCGAGCTGCCGTTGCCACGTGTCAGTCATAGAAAAGAACCTCAGATTAAGTCCGGCGCGGCTTGCGATAGACACAATGAGAGGTTACCTTAATATGTACAAATTCCACAAACGCCAACTCCCCGCACCATGAATCTTGCATCGCTTGCGATCGTTCTCAAGCCCTCGCGCGTGTTGACCGCGACGTTGCTCGTTGCCCATGCCGCGAGCGGGATCTTGCTCGCGATGCTGCCGTTTCCGCTTTGGTTGAGGTTGCTGGGAATTGCAATTATTCTGATCGCAGCCTGGTATTACGTGCGGCGCTACGCGTTGCTGAAGACAAAAATAGCGGTGCGTGAACTGCGCATGCTATCGGATGCCAAGCTCGACATTTTTCGCACACAGTGGCACTCAGCAGAACTAGTCGGCGAGCGATTCGTTCATCCGTTGCTAACGATCATTCGCTGCCGCATTGAAAACGAACGCCGGCCGATCGCGATCGTCATCCTGCCCGATATGCTCGATGCGGAAAGTTTTCGTTTGCTGCGCGTGCGGTTGAAGTGGCGGTCATAAATTTTCAGGCGCCTTGCCACGCGGCAATCGGGAAGCCGCGCCTGGCGCAGGCATTGCCACGAACCAAGCCGGATGCGGTTCTTGGCGTGGCATGTGCATCGTGGCGAGCGTCGCAGCGCGACCTGGATGATATAATTTGCCCTTGTAATTTCCTATTCGATCCCGCTCCATGACCGAAGTCCTTCACCTGCGCGGCGGCGCCGCGCTGTCACCATTTCGCCGTGCAAAACTCATCGCCAGCCTGTGTGAACAGGTTTTATCTGTCACCGATGTCCGCGCGGATTTCTGGCACTTCGTTGAAGCCGAGGAAGCGCTGGACCAGCAAGAGCGAACGGTGTTGGAGCGTATTCTCAGTTACGCTGACAGCACGCCGGAAGCGGCGCCAAGCGGTGTGTTACTGCTCGTCACGCCGCGCGTCGGCACATTATCGCCGTGGTCGTCGAAAGCAACCGACATCGCGCGTAATTGCGGCCTGGCGAAAGTGCGACGCATCGAACGCGGCATCGCTTACAACATCGTCGGCGCGATGTTAAGCGATTCAGAGTGGCAATCGTTATTGCCGCTGTTGCATGATCGAATGACCGAGCAAGTATTTTCGTCTCTGGTTGACGGCGATCGCCTGTTCCAACGTACCGTGCCTCGGCCGCTGGCGAGCATTGCGCTGCAAGCTAAAGGCCGTGCGGCATTGGCGCAGGCAAATCAACGCTTGGGATTGGCGTTGTCGGATGACGAGATCGATTATTTATTCGCGCAATATCAACAGCTCCGGCGCGATCCGACCGATGTCGAGCTGATGATGTTCGCGCAAGCGAATTCGGAACATTGCCGTCACAAAATCTTTAACGCCGATTGGATTATCGACGCCACTCCACAAACCGAATCGCTATTCGGCATGGTGCGCACGACCCATGCGAAAAATCCGCAAGGCACGGTGATCGCGTACTCGGATAATTCCGCGGTGATGGAAGGCAACATTATCGAGCGTTTCTTCCCCGATGCCGGCGCTGTATACGGTTTTCATACGCAACTGACTCACACGCTGATGAAAGTGGAAACCCACAATCATCCCACCGCCATTTCACCTTACGCCGGCGCCGCGACCGGCAACGGCGGTGAGATTCGCGATGAAGGCGCGACCGGCCGCGGCGCTAAGCCGAAGGCGGGCCTCACAGGATTTTCGGTTTCCAATTTGAATATACCCGGTGCGATCCAGCCGTGGGAGGAAAACAATCAGAATGGTCGTCCCGCGCGCATCGCGTCGGCGTTGCAGATCATGCTCGAGGGCCCCGTCGGCGGCGCGGCGTTTAACAACGAATTCGGCCGCCCGAATCTGGCTGGATATTTTCGCAGTTTCGAGCAAACATTCGATGGTCAGGTGCGCGGCTACCACAAACCGATCATGCTTGCGGGCGGCATCGGCCAGATCGACGCGCAGCATACGGAAAAGAAAAAACTCAGTGCCGGCGCGTTGTTCATCCAACTCGGCGGACCCGGCTTGTTGATCGGCCTCGGCGGCGGCGCGGCGTCGAGCATGGACACCGGCGCAAATCAGGAATCGCTGGACTTCGATTCCGTGCAGCGCGCCAATGCGGAAATGCAGCGACGCGCGCAAGAAGTCATCGATCGCTGTTGGCAACTCGGCGCGGCAAACCCGATACTTTCGATTCACGATGTCGGCGCCGGTGGGCTTGCCAATGCGTTACCCGAGTTGGCGCATACCGGCGGCGTCGGTGCGATCTTTAAACTGCGCGCCATTCCGAACGAAGAGCCCGGCATGTCGCCGCTGCAGATTTGGTGCAACGAAGCGCAGGAGCGTTACGTGATCGCGATCGATGCGGAAAGTTTGACGACGCTTCAAGCGATTTGCGAACGCGAGCGTTGTCCGTTTGCCGTGCTCGGTTGCGCGACCACCGAACAGTATTTACGTGTTGAAGATGATTACTTCAACAACAAGGCCGTCGACATCAGCCTCGATGTCATCCTCGGCAAAGCGCCTAAGTTGATGCGCAATGTAAAGCGAATCCAAGCGCCGCGTCCGCCATTGAATTTGGACGAAATTAATTTAGTTGAAGCGGCTTATCGCGTGTTGGCGTTGCCATCTGTTGCCGACAAAAAATTCCTGATCACCATCGGCGACCGCAGCGTCGGCGGCCTGACCGCGCGCGACCAAATGGTCGGTCCATGGCAAACGCCGGTCGCCGATGTCGCCGTAACCCTGGCGGGATTTAAAGAAACCAATGGCGAAGCGTTTGCGCTGGGCGAACGCACGCCGATCGCGCTGATCGATGCGCCCGCATCGGGTCGCATGGCCGTGGGTGAAGCGTTGACCAATCTCGCTGCCGCGCCGATTTGGGAGATCGGCGAGGTGAAACTTTCCGCCAATTGGATGGCGGCCGCGGGCCATCCCGGCGAAGACGCGGCGCTGTTCGACACTGTGAAAGCCGTGGCGCTGGAGCTATGTCCCGCACTTGGCATCAGCATTCCGGTCGGTAAAGATTCGTTGTCGATGAAAACGTTGTGGCGCGATGGCCAATCGGGCGAAAGCAAGTCCGTCACTGCGCCGCTGTCACTGATCGTCTCGGCATTCGCCCCCTGTTCCCACGTGGGCCAAACCGTTACGCCGGAATTGCGCAAAGATGTTGGCGAGACCGTGCTGATTTTGATCGATCTCGGTTTTAATAAATGCCGCCTCGGCGGCTCGGCGTTGCTGCAGGTGTACAACCAAGTCGGAAACCTTGCGCCGGATGTCGATGATCCGCGTATGTTGAAGGCGCTGTTTCAAACGATTCAACGCCTGAATCAAGAAGGCTTGTTGCTCGCCTACCATGATCGCTCCGACGGCGGCTTGTTCGCAACCATCTGCGAAATGATGTTCGCCAGCCACACCGGCGTGACATTGTGGATGGATCGGTTTTTCGACGAGGCGGTGCTCGGCGATGGCGCGCAGTCTATCGATGATCGCCTTCATTTACTGCATTTGCTATTCAACGAAGAGCTCGGGGCGGTGCTTCAGATCAAGCGCGAAGACAGTCCGACGCTGATGCGTTATCTCGATGAAGCAATGCTAGCCAACAAAGCCCACCTGATCGGCACGCTGAACGATGACGATGCGCTGATCATGTATGGCGTCAACGGCACGGTGTTCGACGAACCGCGCGTTTCCTTGCAGTGCGCATGGTCGAATACCAGCTTTCAGTTACAGCGCTTGCGCGACAACCCCGACTGCGCGAAACAAGAATTTACCGCGATCCTCGACGCCGCCGATCCCGGTCTGCACGTCAATCTCACCTTCGATGTAAACGACGATATCGCCGCGCCGTTCATGATCGGCAAAGCGCGTCCGCGTATAGCGATTTTGCGCGAGCAAGGCGTGAACGGCCAGTTGGAGATGGCGGCGGCATTTGATCGCGCCGGATTTCTCGCCGTTGACGTTCACATGAGCGACATCATTGCCACGCGCACCAATTTGAAAGATTTCGTTGGCCTTGCAGCATGCGGCGGATTTTCCTACGGCGATGTGCTGGGTGCGGGGGAGGGTTGGGCGAAATCGATTCTTTTCAACGCGCGCGCCCGCGCAGAGTTCGAAGCATTTTTTCAACGCCGCGATACCTTTGCGCTCGGCGTATGCAATGGTTGCCAGATGATGAGCAACCTGCGCGAAATCATTCCCGGCGCCGAACATTGGCCGCATTTCGCGCGTAATTTGTCGGAACAATACGAGGCGCGCTTTGTGATGGTCGAAGTGCAAGATTCGCCGTCAATATTGTTGCAAGGCATGGCCGGCAGCCGCATGCCGATCGTCGTTTCCCACGGCGAAGGCCGCGCGGAATTTGTCGATGCTAAACAGCACGTGAGCTTGCGTTTTGTCGACAATTACGGCGCGGTCACCGAACGCTTTCCGTTCAACTCGAACGGTTCGTCGCAGGGCATCGCCGGCCTCACCACCGGCGATGGCCGCTTCACGATCATGATGCCGCATCCCGAGCGCGTGTTTCGCGCGCTGCAAAATTCCTGGCGGCCACGTCAATGGGATGAAGATGGCGCGTGGCTGCGTTTGTTTCGAAATGCGCGGCAATGGGTTGGTTAGGTTTCAGGCAAGCCAGCAGGGGCATCCCGCTTAGTTCCTGGCAATGCATGGCTGGAACGCCTGATCGTTGTTACCTTCCAGGCAATGCTTGGTTGATCGTCATTGCGAGGAGGGTATCTCGCGACGAAGCAATCCGGTTTTCTCCCGCTTAAAAAGTTTCCTAAGACCGCCAGATCCTACCTGGTTAGGTAGGTTTTCTTCGTCGCGAAAAGACGTAGAGTTTCACTGTGGTCGAGAAAATCATTTCGTGCCGCGGGTCAGGATCACCAACTTAAGGAGATTAGAATGAACAGCAAGAATGCAGCATTTGCGCTGGGGATGGCCTTTGCACTACTCAGCACGTCAGCGTTTTCCGCCGGACCATCGACCGACATCAAAACCGAATATCTTATGACGCTGACGGCCCAGCTTGATGCCGGGCAAGTGATAAACAACAACTTATTTATCTATAACGTGCCAAGCGGAACGGTTGAAGGGCCTAAAATAAAAGGAAAGATTTTGCCGCCGGCGGCGGATTGGCTGGCAGTGATGCCCAGCGGTGTGTACAGACTCGATGTACGGTTGACGATATTGATCGATGACAATCAGTACATTTATGTGACTTACAACGGCATCATTAAGCCCGATCCAGCGGCAGGCAAAAAATTTGAAGAAGGTAAAGAAGTGATTAAGGCCGGCGAGCAATATTTCATTACCGCGCCAACATTCCAGACCGCTTCGCCAAAGTATGCCTGGCTCAATGAGATTCAAGCCGTTGGAAAACAGATCGCGCTAAAAGGCGGAGACGGTAGTTTTGTTCAATATGACCTCTTCTTTGTTCGGTAGGATGCGACGAAGTAGACGGCCTCCACACTCCTGAAGCAATTCAGGAGAACTAGCGCCCTGCGGAATACGTAGGGCGCGTCTTTTCAAATTGCCGCTAAAACTGAGATTGCTTCGCTACGCTCGCAATGACATGATTGCGGCTGTCGCGATGAAAATTTTTTACACCGATCATTATGTCTTGCCGCTGCCACCGGGTCACCGCTTCCCGATGCGCAAATACAGCGAGTTACGCGACCGGGTGACGCAAGCCCCGTGGCTTATGGCAGACATGTTGCATGAGCCCCGCGCGGCAACGGATGCGGAGCTATCGCGCGCCCACTGCGCCGATTATGTATCGCGCGTTCAGTCGGGCGAGCTCGATAGCAAGGCCATGCGCCGCATCGGTTTTCCTTGGACGCCGGAAATGGTGGAGCGTTCGCGCCGCTCTTCGGGCGCGACGATCGAGGCATGTTTCGCGGCGCTTGATGAAGGTTGCGCTGTCAATCTTGCCGGGGGAACGCATCATGCGTTTTATGATTTCGGCGAAGGGTTTTGCGTATTCAACGATTCGATCGTCGCCGCACGGGCGTTACTGGCGAGCGGGCGCGTGAAGCGCGTAGGGATTATCGATTGCGACGTCCATCAGGGCAACGGCACGGCGGCGATCGCGCGCGATGATGCGGGCATTTTTACTTTTTCGATGCACGGCGCGAATAATTTTCCGTTTCGAAAAGAGACCAGCGATTTGGATATCGAGTTAGCCGACGGCACGGTTGACGCGGATTATCTGCAAGCATTGGCGCGAGGTGTGGCGGAGACTTTAGAGCGAGCGAAGCCCGATTTCATAATTTATTTGGCCGGCGCCGATCCGCATGAGGGTGATCGTTTGGGGCGACTTAAACTCACGCAAGATGGCTTGGCGGCGCGCGATGAATTTGTGCTGACGACATTGCGACGAAAAGATACACCCGTTGCGGTGACGATGGCCGGAGGCTACGGAAAGGTGATTTCCGATACCGTTGATATTCACCTTCGGACGGTAGAATTGGCTGTACGGTTTTTTGCGTAGCGCCGCGATAGAGAATCGATATTGTCGTTCCCGCGAAGGCGGGAACCCATACGGCGTAACGTGATTGAGATCGACGCATATTCCAGAAACGAATTTCAACGCAACTTCTATCGCCCGACGGTTCCCCGCCTTTGCGCGGGAGACACTCAGCGTTTCGCGCCTAACGATTCGGGGGCAGAATATCGCCCATATGAAAACCAAAACTGCCGTTCTTGCGATCCGCGAAATATTTTTCCAGCGTCACTTTGATGGTGCGAAACGCGAGTTCTTTCCACGGGATTTCTTCTTCGTGAAATAGTTTTACTTCTAAGCTTTCCGTGCCGGCGGAGAAATCTAAATCGCCCATCGTTCCGCGAAACATCACATAGATTTGATTGATGTAGGGCAAATTGAGAAATGTGTAGAGTTGATCGATCGTTACCCGCGCGCCGGCTTCTTCCAGGGTCTCGCGCGCCGCGCCGTCAGCGGCGGTCTCGCCGTTTTCCATAAAACCGGCGGGCAAAGTCCACAGCCCGTAGCGTGGCTCGATGGCGCGCCGACACAGCAAAATTTGATCGCCCCATTCGGGAATGCAACCGACCACCAGTTTCGGATTCTGATAGTGGATCGTGCCGCACGCATCGCAGACGTAGCGCGGAACATTGTCGCCATCGGGAATGAGCAGCGAAACTTTCTCACCGCAATCACTGCAAAAATTCATGTTGGGACTCGTCATCACGTTTGCGACAAGTTAACCGCGTTATCGTAACAGATAAATGGCCACGAGCCACGTCTAGCTTGCCTTGTGGCGCATCTGAGCATCATCACAAGCGTGGATGCTTTCGATGCCAGCCGGTTACGCGTTGGTATGCTCGGCCCGCGCGCACTAAAAGCTCCTCGGAAAAATGTCGCCCAACCAATTGAAACGCGATCGGCGTGCCCTTTGTCGTAAATCCCGAGGGCAACGTAATGGTTGGACTGCCGCTCATGTTAAAAGGCGCACTGAAACGCATCAACGCTAACAATGCATTGGCGTCTTGTCCCAACGTTTCCATTTGCACTTTGGTCGGTGAGGCGATGAATTGCGCCGGGATGATTAACAAATCGGTGGATCGAAACAGCGCGGCGACGCGCCCGGAAAAATCACGGCGGCGCAGTAGTATTTTTTGATAGTCGCCGGCGCTGATGTGTTGTGCTGATGCAATGAAACCGCCGAGTCCGGGGCCGTATTCGCTCTTGCGTGAAGGAAACGTGGCTTCGTGGGCGACAGCGGTTTCCACCGCGCAGTTCGGCGCCCAGTCGCGTAATACTGCATCGAAGTTCGGAAATTTAACATTGCCGATGTCGGCGCCGAGTCCTTCCAATACGGCTATTGCATCGCGCACGGTTTTTACCATCGCGGCGTCAGAAGAGTCATAGGCGTAACCCTCATCGATGCCGATACGCACGCCGCGCAAATCGCGATCATTCCCGTCCAAATAATTCGGCACGGATTTTTGTACGGCGGTGGGGTCGTTCGGATCGGCGCCCGCAATGGCGCCGAGCACGACGCCGGCATCAGCAGCCGAGCGGCATATTGGGCCGAGGTGATCGAGCGATGCGGCCAACTCGAATGCGCCGTAGCGCGACACGCGGCCCCAGGTGGGCTTGATGCCGGTGACGCCGTTCGCAGCGGCCGGAAAGCGAATCGATCCACCGGTATCGGAACCCAGCGACGCGAAGCATAAGCCTGCCGCGGTCGCCGCCCCAGAGCCGCTGGACGACGCGCCGACCCAATGATCCTGATGCCACGGATTGAGAGGAATCCCGATCGCCGGATGATGATCGGCGAACGCACCTTCGGTAAGCTGCAATTTTCCGAGACAGATCGCTCCGGCATCGTACAAACGTTGCACAACAGTACCGTTGAAAGGCGGACGAAACTCTTTGTAAATCGGCATTCCCGCTGCAGTTGGGATGCCTTTGCTGAAGCAAAGATCTTTTAGGCCGATTGGAATGCCATGCAATGCGCCGCGATAACGGAAGTTCATGATCTCGCTCTCGGCATGCCGCGCCTGCGCAATCGCTAGTTCAGGCGTAACTGTTGCGAAGGCGTGTAGCCGACGCTCGAGCGTGTCTATTCTGCGCAGCATCGCCTCGGTCAATTCCACCGGCGATAGCCGTTTGGTTTGGATCAGATATGCGGCTTCGGTTAACTCAAGATAGTGCAGATCATTGTCCATTGGGCCAGTGGGCGGGTCGCGTTGCTACGATTCTAATGGATCGCGAGGTAAACGGTGGCATCACCAGGCGCCGCTCCCAGCTTCGCTCGTGGCAATGCATGCGGCAGGAGGCGCATGCTATTTGGCTCGTGGCAAGGCCGCTGCGTAAGCGCGCGCTTGCTGAAGAGAGCGCCACACGCCAGAATACGGATCCCGAACAACATGACGCACCAACCCGATGTCCCCATTCGTGATTTGCCGGGCATTAAACTTAGCAACGGCAGTTGACCGCTCCGTCCAACTGCCGTTTCTAGGTTAAAGCAAACGCGCAAGTAAAATGCATTTAGGCGCTGCGACGTGTCGTGCTCGAATCGAGAAAACCCAAGCCCGACGCGATAATCGGCACGCCGTTACGCGACACGGCGGGGTTTTCCGATTGGGCAAGCAGTATTTCCGATCTTTTTATGTATCGTCAGGGCAATTGATATTTTTCCTACACACCATCCCGCTGTCGTCGTGAACCTCGCGATAAAGCAAGCACGCCTTTTATGAGTCAACCCACACCACGCTCGCCGCGCCTTGATGCGCCTCGGGACGAAAGTCTGAATTTATCTTTCACAAAACCGATGAGCGTATTTGTGGAGTCGTTAGACCACGAAGGCCGCGGTGTCGCGCATCACGACGGCAAAGCGATCTTCATCGACGGTGCGTTGCCCGGCGAAATGGTCACGTACTCGCCGTACCGAAAAAAACCGACTTTCGAATTTGCGCAAATCGTCGCCATCGATAAACCCAGCGCGGTGCGAACCACGCCGCGCTGCCAATACTACGGCGTCTGCGGCGGTTGCAATATGCAGCATGCTGAATTCGCCGCGCAAGTTGCATCGAAGCAGCGCATTCTCGAAGACAATCTCAAGCGCATCGGTAAGGTCAATCCTGCACTACTGTTGCCGCCGATTTACGGCCCGGCGTGGGGTTATCGGCAACGCGCGCGGCTGTCGGTGCGTTACGTGGAAAAGAAGGGCCGCGTGTTGGTCGGTTTCCACGAAAAAAAATCGAGTTTCGTCGCAGCGATGGATACTTGTGAAGTATTACCTGCAACCATTGCCGCGTTGATTCCGAAGCTTTCGGATCTCGTCATGAACATGGATTTGCGCGAACAATTGCCGCAGATCGAGTTGGCATGTGGCGCTGAGGTAACGGTACTGGTGGTGCGCAATCTTGCGCCGGTCTTGGCGCAAGACGCCCTGCGGCTGAAGCAGTTCGCGGAGCTTCACGGCATACAGTTTTGGCTACAGCCCAAAGGCCCCGAGACGGCGCAGCCATTTTGGCCGCTCGATTCTGCGCCGCTCTATTACGCGATTCCAGAATTCGATCTCGAACTGCATTTCTCGCCGACCGATTTCACGCAAGTGAATCACGCGGTGAATCGTGCTCTGGTTAAACGCGCAGTCACCTTGCTTGCGCCAAAACCGGGCGAACGCATCGCCGATTTATTTTGCGGCCTCGGTAATTTTAGCCTTGCAATCGCACGTAGCGGCGCATCGGTCGTAGGCTTGGAAGGCGCGCCACAGCTTGTTTTACGCGCAACTGACAATGCCCGCAGGAACGGCTTGGCGGAAAATGCGAAGTTTCATGCGGCCAATTTGTTCGCAGCCGACACCGCTCAAACGCTGCGTGCACTGGGCCAGTTCGACAAGCTTTTGATCGACCCGCCACGCGATGGCGCAATCGAGGTTGTGAAGGCAATCGAAGCGCCGTTTCCACGCAGCATTGTTTATGTCTCTTGCAGCCCGGCAACGCTGGCGCGCGATGCCGGTGTGCTGGTGCACACCAAGGGCTACACGTTGAAGGCCGCCGGCGTCATCAATATGTTTCCGCATACCGGCCATGTGGAATCTATTGCGCTGTTTGAGCAATAAAAATTCCGCCGCGAGACTAAAAAATAGCGGAACGATTTGACTCCCGGCTCCGAACGATGTGAAGGTCGACATCGCGATCAACGAAGTCCTGTGCTACCCGTTGCAGAATCGCCCGATCAGTTCATCTACGCCAGATTCGACGACCTACCGGAAGGACCGACGGTAAAGGTGTACGCCATCGAAGTGATCGTGGTTGAGAAACTGCTGGCTCTGAGCGACCGGGCACGCAACGAACCGCGCGATCTGTATGACCTCTGGTACCTGTTCGGCTCAACCAATTTGCGAATTGCGGAGATGCGTGCCGAACTCGCTGCCAAGCTGGCATTGCGACAACGTGTCGTTGCAGGCTTGGAGCAGGCAATCGCCGCCAAGGAAGATTGTTTGCGTCGGCTCTGGGCGAATCGTCTTGCGCACCAGATGAGCGGCCTTCCACCGTTCGAAGAAGCCTTTCGGGAAGTGTTGCGCGCGGTGCGCGCCGCTGACTTGCCGAAGGCGGATGGTTGAGCGGCGGCCCGCGGCCAACGAAGGCATCACATCGACGAAACCCCTGCACGATTGAAGGAATGCACGAACGAAGTCTTGCGCTCAAGTTATGAATAATTTTGTTGGAACCATGATGTTGAATAACCGAAGGAGCGGTCAACTGCCGTTTCTAGGATTATTGTCATTCTGAGGCCGGTATGCCGAAGAATCTTCTTCAGTTCATTCGGCAAAGCAGATTCTTCACTTCGCTCAGAATGACATAGTTATGCGACTTCGCGATCAGGGCATCACATCGGCCAGCAATGGCACGGAGCGTAACCACTCAGCAATCCCTCGCGCCATGAAGGCCACACTTGTTTCATCGGCGAGCGGGAACTTTGCGTTTATGCCGGCGTCGCAATAAAAACGCCGAATTAGATGTCCAGAAAGTGATCTGCCTGTAAGGCAATGGCCCGAGGTTACCCAGTAGGGGTGCGGCTTTCTCAGTATGCCATGCCAGAAGGCCAGCAGGATAAGGGTTCTGGCTTGGTGTTCCTTACCGGCCACTGGACATCTGTCGGTGGCGATCATGGCAAGATTCCCCTCCCACCGGTCGATCCATGCCGCGGCCTGATTTCGGTCATGATGATTTGGCGTGAACCTTCGTAGGCTCTCTGTCCGGAAACTGAGTTCATCTTCGCCTTGTCGCATTTTCCTCGGCGCTGCGGCACAATGGGAGTCAGCAATCTGGAGGAGCGGTGGCGAAGAAGGCAACCCTGGCGAAGCTTACGCGTCCAAAGCTGCACAATGTGCTGGCTCGGGGGCGCTTGTTTGCGCTGCTCGATCAATCCCTGCCGCGCGCGGTCACGTGGATCTGCGGCCCGCCCGG
>JANNFT010000468.1:0-8589 GCA_031380185.1 Pseudomonadota bacterium | reverse complement strand
GTCTTGGCGCTGATGTTGCCGGTGCTGCCGTGGGTATAGCCGCGATCGAACAACGATTTTCCGAGCAGGCAAATTTGTTCGCGCAGTTGGGTTTCGGTCATAGGCATGTACCAGGCCCGCCCCTAACCCGCCTTCGGCACCCTTTCCCCCGCGGGGAAAGGGGAATTATCTTATACATGCAAGCGCCTTGAGAAAAAAATCCTCGCTGCCAAAATTCCCTGACTTGAGCGCCAGTGCGATTTTGGGCTTGCCCATGCTCACGGTCCACGGCACACCGGGATCGATCTGCGCGCCGATTTGCAGCGCTTTCACCTTCAGCGCGCTGACCACCGCGCCAGAGGTTTCACCACCGGCGATGACGAATTTTCGCACACCTGCCGCGACCAAACCTTGGGCGATTTTCCCTTGCGCCGTTTCGATCACTTCGCTCGACCGTTCTTTACCGAGCGTTTGCTGCGCCAACTTCACTTCTTCGGGCGAGGCGCTGGCATAAATCAGAACGGGACCTACCGCGAGTTTCGATTTCGCGAAGTCGAGAGCAGCCGATACTTGGTCCTCGCCTGCGGCAAGTTTCAGCGGATCCAATTTGAATGCCGGATGCGAATCCTGCATGAAAGCGATCTGTCCCAGGGTCGCGACGGAGCAACTACCGGCGATCACCGCGGCCAGGCCACCCACTTCTGGCAACGCATCGGCTTTGGTATTGGGCGCCAGCAATCCGGCGCGGCGAAAATTTTCCGGCAAGCCCAGCGCCATGCCGGAGCCGCCAGTGATGAGCGGCAGATCCCGGCAGGCTTCGCCGAGGGTAAACAAATGCGCATCTTCCGTCGCGTCCAGTATGGCGAAGCGGTAGCCGTCTTTGCACAGTTGGTCGATCGCCGCGCGAACCGCCGCGGCGCCCTGCTTCACCGTATTGAGTTCGATCAAACTCACTTTCGCCGAGGTCTGCCGGCCCAGCACGCGCACCAGGTTGGCGTCGGTCATCGGCGTCAGTGGATGGTTACGCATCGGCGAATCGGACAGCAACACATCGCCAACAAACAGATGGCCTTTATAAATCGTGCGTTTATTTTCGGGAAACGCGGGACACGCTACGCTGAAATTTCCGCAGCCGTCGAGCAATGCATCGGCGACGGGGCCGATGTTGCCTTGATCGGTGGAATCGAAGGTCGAGCAATATTTGAAAAAGAGTTGCTTCGCGCCGCGGCGTTGCAACCAACGGCGTGCGGCGAGGGATTCGGCGACGGCTTCTTTCACCGGTGCGGTGCGAGACTTCAGCGCGATGACAATCGCGTCGGCATCAGGCACGTTGGCGTCATCGCCCGGCACGCCCAGCAATTGCACGGTGCGCATGCCATTGCGCACCAGTGTGTTGGCGAGGTCGGTGGAGCCGGTAAAGTCGTCACCGATACAGCCGAGCAAAAGTGCAGAAGTCATGATGGAATCTTAGTCATTTTAGTCGCCACCCCAGAAGGCTCATGGATACTTGCTCGTGGCAATGCATGCGCTGAGGCCCGCACTCACATTACCTCTCCGGGCACCCCTTCATAATAAATATAAGTCGGAAATGTGCCGTTATTTTAACTCAGGACAGACCATGGAAATTTTTTCCCGGAGCGTAATTTCATGTGGTGAGATCGACGCACGATACGCGAGCACCTCGACGCCGTTTGCCAACGCCTGGCGCAAGGTCTTGCCGTAGACCGAATCAATGGCATCGGCCGGACGAACCTCATGGACGTCACCGCGCTGGACGCAGAATACCAACACGGCGCGAAATCCTTCCGCCACCATGGCCATCAACTCGCGCAGATGTTTGCTGCCGCGTTCACTCACAGCGTCGGGAAATATTGCGATACCATTTTCGGCGGCGGCGGTGACGTTTTTCACTTCGACATAGCACGGCGGTTTTTTTGCGTGTCCATCGAGCAGCATGTCGATGCGACTATTTTCATAGCCGTAGCGAACTTCGGTTCTGATGTCGCGGTAACCGGATAATTCTTTGATGACGTTAGCTTCGATCGCTTCGGCCACAAGACGATTGGGAAGACCCGTGTTGATGCCGACGATCACACCGGGCTGGGCCTCGACCAATTCCCAAGTGTGCCGATACTTGCGTGCGGGACTGTCCGAAACGCTAAGCCAGACGCGGCTCCCCGGCACATTGCAACCGAGCATCGAACCGGTGTTCGGGCAAGCGGCGGTGATGGTCGCGCCGCTGACGAGTTCGACGTCGGCGAGAAATCGTTTGTAGCGCTTGATCAGGCGGCCAGTTTCAAGCGCTGCCTTAAATCTCACTTTGCGTTCGGCGCGCCGGCTTTTTGCGCGGCGATTTCTCTGTGGACTTGCGCCATGTCGAGTTCGCGCGCTTTGCCGATCAAATCTTCGAACTGTTTGCCGGGTAACGCGCCGGGCTGGCTGAAAATAATGACCTTCTCGCGGAAAATCATCAACGTTGGAATCGAACGAATATTGAACGTCGCGCCCAACTCTTGTTCCACTTCGGTGTTGAGTTTGCCAAAAACGATATCGGAATGCTGCTCCGACGCCGCCTCGAACACCGGCGCGAAGCCACGGCAGGGGCCGCACCACGGCGCCCAGAAATCGATGATGACGAACGGATTGTCGGTCACCACTTGTTCGAAATTATTCTTAGTCAATGTGACGGTCGCCATCATTTTCCTTTCTTATCGCGCATGACTGCGAGCGTGTTTGGTCTGGGAATGTTATCACACCGGCCGCGCCGAATCGGCAGTTGTGCAACGGGCAAATGCCCGATAGGATGCGCAGATTCCGGAAACGCCTCCTTGCCCAAATTTCTCATCACCATCGCACAAAAATTCTACGGCGTTTACGCTCTGCTGGTATTTTGTATGCTGTCACTCACCGCGTGGTTGTGCGTGGCGGTCTTGCCTGCGCAGCGCCATGCCTATTGTGTTGCGCAATTTTTGGCGCGACTAATTTTCGTCTTCTGGGGAATGCAGCCGCGCATTCGCGGGCTGGAACATTTAAAGCAGGATAGCGCCTACATTCTAGCTTCGAATCACGCCAGTTACATCGACGGCGTCTTGTTGTTCGCCTACCTACCGCGACCCCACAGTTTTGCGATCAAGATCGAGATTGCGGCTTTCGCGCCGTTGCGTTTTTTTTTGACGCGTATCGGCATGCGCTTCGTCGATCGTTCCGATGCCCATAAGAACGTCACCCAGACCCGCGGGTTGATCGAACTCTTGAGGCAAGGCGCCCGCCTGGCGTTCTTTCCTGAAGGGACATTTCAACTCGAGCCGGGACTTTTGCCATTTCGATTAGGTGCGTTTCGCGTCGCGAGTCTTGCACAAGCAGCGCTGATTCCATTGGTGCTACGTGGCAGCCGTCAAGCGTTACCGGCCGGATCGTGGCTGCCGCGCTACGGCAAACTCGAAATGATTATTTTGCCCGCGATTTTTCCAACGGGAAGCGATGGCGAAGCGGCGAATCAGTTGAAACTGGCGGTTCGGATCGCAATGCTGACGGAACTAGACGAGCCGGATATTGAACCTAGAAACGGCTGTTGAGCGCTCCTTCGGGCACCCAACATCATGAGTTTAAATTCTTCATAAATTGTGCGCTCACCCAGTTGGTGAGAGTCCGTTACGCGGCCTGCGCGTTAGTCCCTCCACGGGGTTTATCCAGTGCTGAGTATTCACGCTATGGGAGAGTCCGCTTCGCTGCCTGCGCTTTAGTCCCTCCCCTTCAAGGGGAGGGTTTGGGTGGGGATGGGTCCGTCGTTCGCTACTTAACAATGCCTTTGCCCCACGCCCCAGTGAAAAAATGCGCGCCGAGCGGCTGCCGTGATCGTGACGCCAACTCGCGTTCCTTAAGATCGCCATCAAGAATATCTGGGTTCGCCGGGTAGCCGATCGCGATCATCGCCATACAGGTGAATTCCTCGGGAATGGCAAATTCCGCGCGTATTTTTGCACTGTCGAAGCCGCCCATTTGATGCGCCATGAGACCATGCGCAACGGCTTCCAGAACCATCGCCATGCTCGCCATACCGGTATCGTGTTGCGCGAAGCGATTGGCACTGCCGTTGTGGCGCAAATTTTTGTTTGCGAGTGAAAGTATCAGCAATGGCGCACGCCGCACCCACACTTGGTTCGATTCCGCGAGGCAAGAAAAAGCACGATGCCACGGAACCGGATCAGCGAGTTTGTCCCACACGAGGTAACGCCACGGCTCGTCGCCGTAGCTCGACGGTGCCCAGCGCGCCGCTTCGCACAGGGAAATAATGACTTGCGGCGGCACCGGTTTGGATTCGTTAAAGGCGCGGCCGCTCCAGCGGCGCGCGATGATGTCGTGAATGGGTTCCTGCGTTGTTGCGGGTTTATCGAACATTATGTCGCCATTGCTTTTGTTTCGAATTTGATAAATAAAACTGTTCCCCCTACAGCGCATAGCGCGGCCTCGCCTAGCAACGCCAGTTGGTGTATCGGAACGGTGGCTTCAGCCTCGAGGATCGTTATGGGCAAACTTAGCGGCTCGGAAAGTTCAACTCTGCGTCGCCTGTCAACAGCGGCTTCGATGGTGCGGATCATTTGTTCACTCCTTCGCGAGCATTGTACCGCAACGATTCGCTATGGCGGCGCCGCAGCGGTTGGGATTCTGCGAATTTCTGAATCGGTTACAGATCCGTTGCGGAACGTCGACTATCTTGGTCAGCGCAATCACAGTAATGCGCATTTTCCCTAACCGAGGAGACAACGATCATGAAAACCCCATACAAGCTCTTGTTGGCTTTAATACTTTCAATTTGCTACTGCACAACCGCGTTAGCCGGCCAGTATGTTCGAGTGAGTCCGGATTTAGAGCTTTACTACGAGGAGGCCGGTAGCGGTAAGCCTTTGATATTCGTGACTGGCTGGACCGGAACCGGCGAGTTCTTCGCCCCGCATCAGTTCTCGCACTTCTCCAAGAAATACCGCGTACTTGCCTACGATCCCAGAAGCCAGGGCCGTTCTAGCAAGACGTTGGAAGGCCATACCTACGTACAGCACGGCAAGGACTTACGCGCGTTCATGGAGGCACTCAAGCTCAAAGATCCGATCGTGGTGGGCTGGTCATTCGGTTGCCACGATGTCTACGGCTACTTTCGGTCGTATGGCGCCGACAATGTGAAGGCCTTTGTTTGCATCGATCAAGCACCACGAGCGATTCGGACGCAAAAGGGTGAATGGGGCGACTACAATGATATCGCCGAAGTGGGCGGCTTCATTAACGGCGTCGCCTACGACCGTCGTGCGGTGATGAGCGAGTTCGGCCCATTTCTTTTGCAGCGAAAGATTACTGCGGAGGAACTCTCCTGGATACTCGATCAAGTGCAGAAAACACCTAATTATGTCGCCACCCTATTGGCTGCAGACGGTGCGTTCGCAGACTATACGGCAGAAGCAAAGATGATCGACGGCAAAATTCCCGTGCTCAACGTGCTAAGCGAAGCGCAAGCTGAGTCCGCAAAAGCGTGGCTCGCGAAGCATGCTCCACGTTCGGAAACTTTGGTGCTGGGCAATCACTGGATGTTTCACGAGTATCCCGACAAGTTCAATGCGGCGCTGGACGCATTTTTGGCAAAATTAAAATGACAGGAAGCTACGTTTACTCAGAGTGGCGATTCCAATACACTGGAGGAACCCACTAAAAATCAGAAGTCTGTCATTCTGAGTTGCCTGTGGCGGCGCGGCCAACACCGCACACGGAGCATGAACCGGCTGCGTGCTCGCCCCTCCCTTTTGTAAAGGGAGGTAGGGAGGGATTGTGGCAGTGGCTCACGGTAGGTGCATGAAAATCCCCCTCAATCCCCCTTTAATAGCATAAGTACAAATGCTGCCAGGGGCTGGCCTTGGGCCACTAGAAAGGGGGAAGGTCAACGATGCCAATGCCCTGTGGATAACTGGAAGCGAAGCGAACGGGGGTGCCTCAGAATGACAATTATTAGAGATGCCCCGAGTAAACAAGGATGCAATGACTCGCTGGAGCAAACATGGCGCGACGCACTTTTAGCAAGTTGGCCAAGCGCGGATTGACGGGAATCCTCGCCCGCGAGCGGCTGTTCGCGCTGCTTGATCGCTGGCGCGACCGTCCACTGACTTGGATTGCCGGACCGCCGGGGGCCGGTAAGTCCACATTGGTCGCAAGCTACCTCGAATCGCGCGCGCTGCCGGCTATTTGGTACGCGCCCGAAGCGGGTGATGTAGAAGACCCAGCCGTATTTTTCCACCGCCTTGGCGCATTGGTACCTACGCGGCGCAGTGTTTTACCCATCTTTAGCGATGAGTATCGCGCTGATCTGAGTTCGTTCTGTCGTCGTTTCTGGTCACAGCTCTTCGCCCGCATCCGCAGCGGCACGACATTGGTAATAGACGGGTTGCCGCTGGCCATAGACTCCGATTCTCTCGGCGTCATCCTGCAACAGGCGATCAATGAGGCGCCAAACGATGTTTGCCTTATCATCACAAGCCGCGACGAACCGCCACCGGCGCTTGCTCGTTCCCTCATGCAGCAAGACATCGGGTTGCTCGGTTGGAACGAATTGCGCTTTGATCTTGCCGAGACGACTGCGGTGGCCTCGGACGTAGATGGATTAGATAAAACGCAATTACAGGTGTTGCACGAACAAGCGGCTGGCTGGGTTGCGGGCCTGCGCATGCTGATTGAACACTACCGGCGCAGCGGGCAACTTGCCAGCGGCCTCTCTACTGACGGCCACGAAGCTTTGTTCAATTATCTAGCGACCGAAGTACTTCAGCGATTGCCGGCCGCCACGCGAAACGTACTGCTCAGCACGAGTTTGCTTCCTCGTGTGACGCAACGCGCTGCCGAAGCATTGAGTCGCGATAGCGCGGCTTGGCAGGCGATTACGGAATTGAGCGAGCGGCGCCTGTTCGTTGATGCCATTACCAGTCCAGAACCCGCCTACCAGTACCACGCCTTGTTCAAGAGCTTCCTTAGTGCACAGGCGCGTAAGGAACTGGGCGCCACCGAGTATCGTTCACTGCTTCAGCGCGCTGCCGCGTTTCTGGCTGCGCGCGGCGAAGCTGCGCACGCGATCCCGCTCTATGCAAGCGCCGGCGATTGGGTGGCCGCTGGCAGGTTGATCTTGGTCGAAGCGACATCCTTGCTTGCTCGCGGACATTCACAGACATTGCGCGGGTGGGTTAAAGCGTTGCCGTCTTGGTACGTTGAGGCCACACCGCGTTTGCTCTATTGCCTCGGCCTGTCACAGTGCGTGCTCGAACCGGCGCTGGCGCGCTCGACACTGGAGCGGGCTTATCAGCGCTTCTTGGCCGAACGCAATGCACTTGGACAAGCGCTTGCAATAGCGGCGATCGTGCAAACTTACTACTTCCAATTCGACGCGTTCGATGCACTCGATCCATGGATCGACGCGCTGCATGAACTATTGCATGCGGGAATGCAGTTCCCAACCGGCGAAACCGAGCTGCACGTTTGTTCCATGATGCAGATCGCCATGACCTACCGGCGACCGAATCATCCGTACATCGCGCCGTGTGCCGAGCGTGTACTAGGGCTGATTACGCGCGGCTTGGACATCAATCAATCCGCCGCCGCGGCCGGATTGTTGCTGACTTACTATGATTGGTTCGCACCCGAGAAAGCGCGGTTGCTGATCGGCTTCGTGCAGCCGTTGTTGCGCGCCAAGGATCTGACCCCATTCAATCGCTTATGGCGGCTATTGTCGGAAGCAAACCACTACTATTACGAAGGCCAGTCAGTTCGAGCAAGTGCTTTGTTTGCGGAGGCGCGCAAGATAGCTTCAGCCCACGGAATTCTGCCGAACCACGCGCTGCTGCTCATGCTCGATGTCATGGATGCGGACACCACGGCATTCAGCCTTGCTCAAATCGACTCAATAGTAGAGGGACTCAATCCGACACGGCGGCAAGAAGAGCAAAATATCATGAGTACGGTCGTTCCCATGGCATTACGCCGTGGCGACAACGCCCGCGCGCTAGCCTACGCCGAACGGATGCTGCGCTCGGCGCGGGATACCGGCCATCGCACCTGTGAGCTCGAAGCGCACGCTTGGGTTGCCACGGCCTTATGTGAGTCTGGACATGCTCGTGCGGGTTTGGCATCACTCACCGCGGCCAGAGACGTCGTTCGTGGCGTCGAAGCATCCAAGATCGAGTTTCATCATCTGCTCATAGAAGCCAACGCGTATCTGCAACTGGAGGACCTAGCGTCTGCTCACGATGCGCTACGCCAAGCGCTTGCGCTCGCCCGTGCGCATGGCTACACAAACGGATTTCAATTGACTCCGCACATCTTGGCGCGGCTCTGCGCGCAAGCCTTGCAGTACGATATCGAACCTCAGTATGCCCAGCGCATCATTCAGATTCGCGGCTTAGCGCCCCCGTCGGGCAACACCTGCGAAGCATGGCCGTGGCATGTCCGCATAAGGGTACTAGGACAGGTCGCGATTGAGGTGGAAGGTAGTCAACTGGCATTCAATGATCTGGTCCCCAAAAAACGGACGCCACGAGGTGTGTTAATTTGACCTTGTGGAGGTAAGTGATGAAAGTAGGAACG
>JANNFT010000451.1:0-2652 GCA_031380185.1 Pseudomonadota bacterium | reverse complement strand
GGTATACGCTTTCCACGCGTCGACCTTCAGCGTTTCCGCCTGCAGTTCCATGAAGTCGAGATCGGTCTGACCGAGCTGAGGCGTCACCAGGCCATGGGCGAGCATCCGGCGCGACTGTGTGATTCGGTTGATCTCGTCGCGGATGTGCGTCATATCCTTCGGCGGGACAACCGCTTCTTGGGGATACGGCCCGGGCGGTGTCGAGATCAGCCCGATTGCCGTCTCGCTGTCGAGGAACACCTCCTTGATAAAGTTCTGCCACGACAGGTCGGCGAGGGTGCCGCTGTCGGACGCGAGCGCTGGATTCATCGGCTGCGCTCGATTGCGTAACCCCAGCAACCCCCCTTTGCTTACCGCGCCCTTGCGCCCGGCCTCCGCGTTGGCCGGGTCATATGCTGCCCCGACGTAGTGGGGCTGCACGTCGAAGATGAAGAAGCGTTGGCCCGCTCGCGCCTGGAGAACCGAACGATAGAACGTGAAAGCGTGCCTTGCCGCTAAATTGATCCCTTAAATTTCTCGGGCTTAGTTTGAGCTTGCGAAAATCGTGAACGGCAACGGCCTGAGGGGCGCATGGATACGGGGTGGCCTTGGGCCATTGCCTTCCAGGCGATGCCTTGCCGAGAGCCAAGCGGGATGCGGCTGGTGGCGTGGCGCCAAAAAAATGTAGCGCGGGATTCCATCCCGCCAACCAACCCAAACACCCATTTCCATTTGAGTTTCACCCGACATTCCGCGTGGCCGATGCGCCGTCGCCAAACCGTGCGTGGTAATTAACCAACTATAAATCGTCGTCCACCATACGGATGACCGTCAGCGGTTTCAACTTGAAGCGCAAGGTGCTGACGCTTTGCGCGTTCAAGGCGCTGTCGGGCAACTGGCTGATGCGCACGCCCTCGCTCACGTCGATGCCGCCTTTCAATTCCACTTCGAGGTTGTCGACTATCATCGCCTGCGCGTTGGTGTTGACCTGAGCCAATGCTTCTCGGTTGATCTTCTCGATGTCGCTGCGAAACTGGTTGACGAGGCTATCGATCCTAATTTTGGGCTGCAGCTTGGCAGCGTCATCGAACTGACGGCGCAAATCCTGGTTGGCGGTTAGAAGCTCGGCGATGCGCGTTTCGCGCAGGCTGATGTCCTGGTTTTTCTGCGTGAGCAGCGAATCTTTCAGCGCCGCGTCCGTGCGGACGGCTACGATATCGGCTTGCAGGGCAGCGATGGCGCCGGTGTGCCGGCTGATTTCCGCGTCGCGCGCATCTACGGCGCCATTCAGCTCGGCAAATTTGGTCTTGACGAAGTCTGGGTTGCGCAATTCTTCATCGGTCAGTTTGCTGATGTCGATGCGCGTGGAACGACGGGTGGCCATGAGCGGTGACTCCTATTTCGGAATATCGGCGACGATCGGCGGCACCGGCATGATCTTGAGTTTCAGCGTGCTGGTGCCCTCGGCGGAGAAATTCTGCGTGCTGCCGTATTTGGCGTTATAGGGCGTAAGCCAGACCCGCACCGGGCTGCCGCTGGTCTTGCGCTCGTAATGCACGGCCATTTTCAATTCCACCTGCACCTCGGGGATCTGGTACCACGGCACGAGATAGCCCGCGTTGGCGAGATCCGGATGAGTGCTTGCGAGCTTCGCCTGACTCTCCAGTGCCGCGCTGTCCAGGTCCCTTTGCGCCTCGGCGACACTCTGGCTGATTTCGCGCACCAGCTTGGCTGCGGGGGAGATCAGTATTTCGGAAAAATTCACTTCGTCGGCCATGGCGGTCTCCGGTGGTTAGCGTTCGGTGCGCAGCACCGTCGGCGGCGTGGTCAGGGTGTTGATGGTGACGATATCCGGCAGCAAACGCGCCGGCGCCGGCACCGGCTTCATGGTGATGCGCAACAAGCTCGAACCCTGCGCGGTGTACGAATAAGTATTGGCGGTGCGGTAGTTTACCGTCGAGCCGAAAGCCATCACGCGGCGCTTCAAAAAACCGGGCCTTCCCTCGATATCGCTTTCCTCCGTGCGCTTCATGGTGATCGATAGCTTGACCTCGATCAGCGCCTCGGTGAACTGATAGAACGTCGGCAGGATTCCGGCTTGCAACAAGGTCGTCTTCACCGGCTTGCCAGGATCGGCGCGCAGGGCGACGCCATCCACCGTCACCGTTTCTTCACCGGCCGGCGTAGTAGTCTTCACCGTGCGGCTGGTCTTCTCGATGATTTCGGCAATTTCCGGAATCAGTTCAATGGCGTTTTTTTCGTCGACGAGAAACTTGAGCGTCTCGATTGAACTCTGGTCGAGCGCGAATTGCCCCTCGGCGACGGCGCTGGCGAGATTGCGCACCATGTCGGCGAAGGGAATGTCGAGCAGTTCCTGTCCTATAGCCATGCCGTCCTCCCTTGATTAATTGCGATGTGCGATGGTTGTTCGGGCGCCGCCGGCGAACGCCGCGCCGAGGGCAAGCGCCCGACGCAAGCCGTGGCCCGCCGAAGTGGGCGTCATGACCCCGCGAGTCTCGCGCAGCAGCCCACCGTCGACGGTATCTGCCGTCCAGTGGATGTTCAAGCCGGTGAGCAGTTGGGCGATACGCTCGCTCTGCGCTTCGGCGTCCCAACCGGTGACGAATAGCGGCCAGCGGCGGGCGAGTTCCGCGAGACCTGTCAACGGCGCAG
>JANNFT010000435.1:0-1853 GCA_031380185.1 Pseudomonadota bacterium | reverse complement strand
GTTTGGGCACGGTTTCAGGTGACGCCGCGCGGTTGGAGAAAGTCGAGGATGCTGTCGGCGTGAACGGATCAAGGTTTGACGTCGGCGGCAGTTCCACTTTGCGGCGATTCGCGCGCTGCCAGTAGCTATCGAAGAATTTGTCGAAACGCGCCCAGTCCGCGACGTTCGAACACAACAGCGAACGCAAACCCCAGCGCAATTGTCGCTGATCCAAGAGGTCTACTCGTTGTGCGATATCGAGTGCATCCTTGGCTTCTTGGATGCCGACACGGAAATGATTCGCGCGCGCTAAGCGAACAAACTCCACGATCCGACCCGCAAGCAACGGGGTGCCCTTAAGTGAGTGAAATTCCACGTCGTGGCTCAAACAGACTGCGCCAGCAACCGCGCGGTGACGCTGGGTGGCAAGGCGGCCTGATCTTCGCGCGTTTTCAATAGGCATACCAACGTGTGCGCGATCACATCGGGATTCGAATCCAGCGATGCGATATCCATTTTGACCAGCGCCGCAGCCCAATCCAAGGTCTCGGCTGTGCCCGGCCGCTTCTGCAATTCCTGCTTGCGCAATTTCTGCACGAATGACACGATCTGGCCGGCGAGCCTCGCCTCAATATCCGGCACGCGCTTCAAGACGATACGTATTTCCCGGTCGTAGTCGGGGAAATCAATATAGTGATAAAGGCAGCGGCGGCGCAATGCGTCGCTAAGTTCGCGCGTGCCATTCGAGGTCAGCAGAACATGGGGTATGGAGGTCGCCTTGATAGTGCCGAGCTCCGGGATGCTGATCTGATAATCGGCGAGCAGTTCCAGCAAGTAAGCTTCGAATTCTTCGTCGGCGCGGTCGACTTCATCGATCAACAGTACGGGCGACGTCGGCCTGGTGATCGCTTGCAGGAGCGGACGCTTCAACAAATAATTCTCGCCGAACACATGTCGTTCCTTGTCGGCAACCGAGGAAACCTCGTTCTCCTGCATCTTGATGGCAAGCAATTGACGCTGATAATTCCACTCATAAACAGCCGCGTTGACATCCAGCCCTTCGTAACACTGTAGCCGGATCAACTCGCAACCATAGGCCGTGGCGAGCGCCTTGGCGATCTCCGTTTTGCCGACACCTGCATCGCCCTCCACAAGTAACGGCCGGTTGAGCTGCGACATCAGCATCAAACTCACCGCCAGACTCTTTTCCGTAATGTAACCGGCCTCTTCGAGCCGGCGGCGCAGGTCTTCGGTGTCGGTGAATGCGGGCATGGGTGGGATCTTTCCAATGGGGCGGATCGAATAACGGTTATTTTAGGTTTTGCAAGAGATACCTGTACGGCCCCGGTCCAGACGCCGGGAATTTCACACAAACAATGGCCGAACCCTCATTCCCGCTTTTTAGAGAAAAGTCCGCTCAACCAATCCACTAGGATCGCCCAAAACAGCGTCAGCCCGTTCAGTTCGGTATTTACGGACGGTGACGTACCACTAGCGGGTACCTCTGACTGCAGTGCTTTAAGCCCCGCAACCCGGGCAGCGAAATTCGCGGCAAACTGCTTCAAAATCTGATCGGCGACTGAATCCATCAGGCGTCCACCAAACGCCGCCGCCTTGCCACTGACAGAGGCTTCGCTCTTACCAATCAGATTGCTGAGACCGCCTTCCGCCGCTTCCACACGCGCGGTGAGATCGAGCGATGCGGCTGACGTGCCGGTGGTATCGGAGCCCTTGCCGAACAAACGCAGCGTCCGATTCGTTAGGTCCATTTCACGGACCTCGATCTCGCCCCTAAAATTCATCGTCGCGGGACCCACCCGCACGGTTACCATGCCTTTGTAATGGGTGTCATCCAGGCGCTCGGTGATCTTGGC
>JANNFT010000427.1:0-4324 GCA_031380185.1 Pseudomonadota bacterium | reverse complement strand
GCGCCGAGGCGCTTAAAAATATCCTGGCCGATGCCGACCGGCGCGCGTATTTTCAGGCCTTTGAAATCGGCGACACCGCGCAGCGGTTTCTTGCTGACCAGCGATTCCTTGCCGTACCAGGTGCCGGCGACGTAATAGATTTTAAAGCGCTGGTATGCCTCGCGCGCAAGTTGCAGGCCGCCGCCTTGCTCCATCCACTGCGACATTTGTTCCGGCGATTCGAAAGCGCCCTGTGGATCGGTAAGAAGCGCCAGAGCGGGCTCTTTGCCTGCGGCGTAACCGCCGCACCCGTATTCGGCGTCAAGCACACCGCTGCTAACCGCATCGAGCGCCTCCGCCGGCGCCACTACCGAGCCCGCAGGGAGCGGCTCGATGATTAAGCGGCCCTTAGATTTTAGCTTTACGTCCGCAGCGAATTCTTCAAAGACTTTGAATGGCAAGGTGCCGGCTTGCCACAATGCCATCATTTTGATTTTGATCGGCGCCGGCTCGGCACCATGCGCCGTATTAACCAACCAAAGCATCACAACCCAGAACGCAAAAATCTTAGTTCGCGTCATCGTTGGCGGCCTTAATTTTATTGTGGCGCTTTGGCGGCGCCGCGATACAGAACGCGCATCGATTCTTCGTTTGCCGCCGTGTGAAAGGCGCGCTCTTCGGCGCCGAAATCGATTTTCGGCCGAGGTTCTGGATCGAAATGCTTATAAGTATCGACACCGCGAACCAGCATCGCGCTATCGCGCTTGCCAACAGTTTGATGAATATAGGTCGGCACGTAACGAATCGCATAGCCGATGCGCCGGTCATTCGATGGATTGGGCGGCGAACCATGCACCAAGCGCACATGATGCAGCGACATTTCACCCGCCGCGACTATCACATCGACCGCGTCGCCCGGATTCACATCGACTTGAACTTCCTGCCCGCGGGTGAGGAGATTATTTTGCGCGAAGGTGTCTTTGTGTGGCAGTTGGTCTTTCAAATGCGTGCCGGGAATCACTTGCATGCAGCCGTTACTGACATTGCTGTCGGTGAACCCGACCCAGGCGGTGACGACATCCGGCGCCGACAATCCCCAATACGTCGAATCCTGATGCCAAGATACATAGGCCGGATCGTTCGCCTCCTTGGTGAAAAAACTCGAACTCCACACCAATAGATTTGGCCCGAGGATCGCTTCGATTGCGTCTAGTATCGTCGGGTGACGAACCAATTCGTCTATCCAGGTGAACAGTAAATGCGGCTTGTTACGCAGTGCGCCGCTGAGCGGCCCGCTCTGGGAATGTTCGAATGCTTCGAGTCGCGCGCGGTATTGCGCAGCTTCGTCGCGGCTCAAAACTCGCTTCGGGAAATAATAACCGCTTGTCGAAAAGGATTGGACTTCTTGGCGACTTAATCCAAGCCGCTTAAGCGGTGAGGTATTTGCACTCATTTGTTCGCCTTTTACTAACATCGACTTTGATTCACTATTGTAACGTAGTAACGGCACGCCAAAAAACCAGCGCCATCAATTTTTGACCAAGTGAAAATAACAACGCCGCGCCTATTCGAGCACGGCGTTGTTGCATAACCTTATTTGATGGCAATTGGATTAATGATGGCCTGCACTGCGCCGCTCAAGCGTCCCGGTCCGAGCGTAAAAAGAAACTCCCAGGCTTTGTCTTTAACCATCTCTTCAGTGTTCATATTCTCGAGAATGTAAATACCGTTTTCCGGCAGCAAAGTTTGATGCACGCCAAACACGCCGGTATCCTTTTCGAAGGGCAATACTTCCAGGCCCCAACTATCGGCGCCGACGGCGGCGACGCCCAAGGAAGCGAGATAGCGTGCACCGCCGACCCCGAGGCCGGGCTCACCGCTGTTGTAGCGTTTGTCATCTTTGCCGATCAAGCTTAACCAACCGGTGTAGAACAACACCACGTCACCTTTTTCAATGGCGCCAATTCCTTGGCGTTTCATCGCGGCCTCTATTTCTGCTTGGTTGAACGCAGTGCCTTCTTTCAGCATTTGACCGTTGCCGAGCAATGCGCTCATGTCCAGCAAGATGCCGCGTGTGGCGATTGCGGGTACGGTTTCAATGCCAAGTTTTGTCAGTCCGGTCACTTGCGCGAAGTCGGCGGCCTTGTTGCAGTTGTAGTACACGTTCTCGACGCCAATGTGTCCGAATCCATCCAACTGCGAGCCGACGCCATTCCAACCCATCACGATGTCATCGTTGTAGTTCAGTTTGTTTGGGCCGATTGTCACGCCGCCGACCTGGCCCGGCTGTACCACCATCACCGCATAGTTACGCGGTGGATAAGCCGGTGTCATGCGATTGGTTTCGATTCCAAGGCGATAGGCCTTGCCGGTCGTAACCAGCTTGGCTGCGGCCAGGGTTTTTTCTTTAGTGATGGAATTTGCGTTGCCGATTTGATCGCCCGCGCCCCACTTGGAAGGCTGGCAATCGGCGGCGATACTCGCCGTGGTGGAAAACGCAAAGGCAGCGCAGGCGGCTGCGACGGTTTTGACGGTGAAATTTTGCAACATCATTTCCTCCTAGGAAAGGTTTCACAAGGCCTCATTGGTAATTCGACGTATTGGCGTCTTGCGTACAGTTGAACTGTCATTTCGATTCTAACTGCGTGTTCGAGGCGAACGCAACGATTACCGCAGATCGAAATAGCGCCCGAAACGGTGCTGCAACACATCGCCGTAGGCAATTCAATCGCGTCTTGAAAACTGGGCTGTGCCAAGAGCTGCATGTTGCTTGGCTCGTGGCACTGTAAGCCTGGAGATCCGCTCTGCTATTGGAGCACAGAGCATTGCCATAATTATATTCCTAACGTTTGTCAGGACGCGGAGTCGGGGGTACACTTTCCCTTGCGGTAAACACATTCGTTCCGGTCAAATGCGCGTCGCCGCATTGGATGACTACGTAACTAAAACTAACTTGGAGGTAGTGATGCAAAATCTAAAACGCGGAATCGCCGCTGCGATTGCGGCCGGTTTCACACTAACGTCGACTATCAGCGCATTCGCGCAAACCCCTCTGGCGAAACTCGGCAAACCGGAAGGCCAAGTCGACATCGTCGCCTGGCCGGGTTACATCGAGCGTGGCGAAACCGACAAGGCTTACGATTGGGTGACCGATTTCGAGAAGAAATCCGGTTGTAAAGTCAACGTGAAAACCGCCGGAACCTCGGATGAGATGGTCGCGTTGATGAACGAAGGCGGCTTTGATCTGGTGACAGCGTCGGGAGACGCGAGCCTGCGGTTGATCGCCGGCAAACGCGTGCAGCCGATTAACGTGAACTTGATTCCCGGTTACAAAAACATCGATAAGCGTTTGCAAAATGCGGCGTGGCACACGGTCAACAATGTTCACTACGGCACGCCGTATCAATGGGGCTGGAATGTGTTGATGTACAACACTAAAGTATTTAAGGACAAGGCGCCGACGTCGTGGAAAGTGGTGTTCGAAGAAATGACTTTGCCTGACGGCAAGTCCAACAAGGGCCGTGTTCAGGCCTTCGACGGTCCAATTTATATCGCCGATGCCGCGCTGTATTTGATGAAGGCGAAGCCGGAACTCGGTATCAAAGATCCGTACGAGTTAAACGAAACCCAATACAAAGCAGCGCTCGATTTATTGCGCGGTCAGCGAAAAATCGTCGGTAAGTATTGGCATGACGCGTTTGTGCAGATCGATGATTTCACCAATGAAGGTGTGGTGGCGTCATCGTCTTGGCAATTCCAAGCGAACGTGCTCGAGTCGAAAAAAGTGCCGATCGCCACCGTTGTTCCCGCTGAAGGTTCGACCGGCTGGGCCGACACGACCATGATGCACTCTGAAGCGCCGCACCCGACCTGCGCGTATATGTGGATGGAGCATTCGCTGAACAAGAAATTGCAAGGCGATCTATCCGCTTGGTTCGGCTCCGTGCCGGTGGTGCTGGAAGCGTGCAAAGGCAACGCGCTACTCGGCGACGACGGTTGCCAACGTCAGGGCCTCGGCAGCTTCGACAAAATCGCTTTCTGGAGAACGCCGACCAGCAAATGCGCATCGCAAAATAACCAGTGCATCCCCTACCATAAATGGGTGTCGGACTACATTGCGGTGTTGGGCGGCCGTTAGAAAAATCCCCTCTCCCCCGGATGCGGGGGAGAGGGTCAGGGTGAGGGGCCCCGCCAAAAGAACAATAGGCGAATTGAAAGAATGACCGCAGGCATAATTCTAGAAAACGTGTCCTGCATATTCCCAGGCACGGGCAAGGCGGCGCGCGAAGTGCGCGCCGTCGACGCCGTGAACTTGGAAATCGAGTCCGGCGAATTTTTCACGTTA
>JANNFT010000390.1:0-2102 GCA_031380185.1 Pseudomonadota bacterium | reverse complement strand
CGGCGGCAATATCACGGGCATTGCCTCGCGCATTCCGGATTTAGTCGGAAAACGCCTGGTATACTAAAAGAAACATTGCCGGGTGTTAACCGTGTGGCGGTGTTCTGGGATGCGTTCAGCCGCGGCCAGCTTGACAAGTTGGCGCCCGCCGCGCGCGCGTTAGGCATTGAGTTGGAGCGCATCGAACTGAACGATAACTTTGATATCGATTCTGCGTTCGCTCTCGCCGTGCAGCGCAAATGCGCCGCGACGTTCATGCTGTTATCGCCGCGATTCTTTGTGCGGCGAATGGAATTCGAACCGTTTGCGCTGAAACACCGGCTGCCAACTGCCCACTACGACGAGACCGTGGTAAAGCGCGGCGGATTGATGTCCTACGGACCGTCAAACGCCGATCTGTATAAGCGGGCGGCGTATTTCATCGATCGTATATTTAAGGGGACGCCGCCCAAGGACCTGCCAATCGAACAGGAGGAGCGGTTGAAGTTTGTGGTCAATCAGAAAACCGCCAAGGCGCTAGGGATCAAGATTCCTGAGTCGATAATGTTGCGCGCGGATGAGGTGATTCGATGACTGTCTCTTCGACCTTCGCTAATTCCCAATTGACGATCACTTGCTCGATTTGTCATTCCCGTGAAGACGGGAATCTATTTGGCTTTCGCAAAACTGACTTAGACCAAAACTCCATAGCCCGTCGAGGTACCACTTGTTTTATGCGCCGGGTTACTGGAAACGCGCTTAGGTACCGGGTGGCCTTGGGCCATTGCGTCTTGGCGGCATGTGCCTGTAGGAGGAGTATCGACGCGGCTCTGCGAGTTGTTAATCTGCGCGTTGGAGTCAGTCCTACCAACATCCTTCACAGTCAATTCGTATTTCTCGTTCTGATGTCCGCCCTATGGATTCCCGCCTGCGCGGGAATGACATGCTTTTCGTTTTGTTTAGACTTCACCGTGACGGTGGCGCATCCAGTATGTTCAAGACTTCCTGTTCTATCGCACGCGCACGCGCGACATCGAGCAACTCTTGATCGGCAACTTCGATAATTTCAGCGATGCGCGCGCGTACCTGCTCGGCGACTTCCGGTTTCCATTCCCGTAATCTTGTATCCAGTGTTGTTGCAAGCGTATCCATAATGACCCTTAAGATGCTTTCTCAACTCTGCAACAGCCTACTATTTTCTGACCTAGAATGCACCCTCGGTAGTGCGACGGATATTGCGCCGACCTTCGCGGCGGCCAAACCAGCGAACTTCGGCGCGCTCCTGTCAGCTTGGGCTCCTGCGTTCTGCGTCAATCGTGGCCGCATCGCGGCGCTCGCGCAGGAAGCAAGTCTAGCTATCTTAGCTAGCGTCACCTGGGCCAGCCCCTGGCAGCACCTGCACTTATGCCATTCTGTCCTACGGCCCCTGGCGCAAATGAGGTAATTCGATGAAACGACGCGAAGCTCTGACCGCAATGCTATCGGCACTCCTCTGGCCGCCAGGCGTTCTGGCACAGCGACAACCTATGCCGGTGATCGGCGTGCTGGTGACCCATCCTCCGCTCACGGATCCGGTATTCGACCAATTGCGTGCCGGTCTAAAGAAATTTGGTTACGTCGACGGCAAGAACATCAAGATCGAGGCGCGAACGGCGCATGGTCAACTGGAGCGGGTCCCCGGCCTCGCGGAAGAGTTGGTGCGGCTTCGGCCTGCAGCAATAATGGTGGTAAACGAGGTTGCAGTTCGCGCCGTCCAAAAAGCGACGAGCACGATCCCGATTGTCATGGTCGGCCACGTCGCGAACGACCCCGTGGCGTCGAAATTGATAGAAAGCTACTCTCACCCTGGGGGCAATGTCACCGGCCTGTTCTCCGTGGATGCGGTGCTCCTGCCAAAACGGCTCGAGCTGCTGCGGGATGCGTTGCCGGGGCTCTCGCGAGTGGCGGTATTTTGGGACTCGAACTTTGGCCGCGATCAACTCGATGAACTGCAACGCGTAGCGCAGCCTTTGCGCCTTGAACTGCAACCCATCGAGGTTCGCAGCGTGGAGGATCTTGAACCCGCCTTCAAGGCGGCTAGACGCAATCAAGCGCAAGCGCTGATGTGGACATGGTCTCCTGTG
>JANNFT010000385.1:0-14792 GCA_031380185.1 Pseudomonadota bacterium | reverse complement strand
CCATTTCGATCAAGCAAGGAGACCACTATGATCGGCAATAAAATCGAAACCAACATCGCAGGCGGATTGGATTTCCCGTTGCCGCGCATGGTCGAAGTCCGGCAGAAATTCAAGACGGAAAAACTGGCCAGCGTTACCGCCGCGATCAACGGCGAATTCAAACGCGCGGAAATTCGCGCCAAAATTAAACCCGGCATGAGTATCGCCGTGGGTTGTGGTTCGCGTGGCATTAACAATGTCGCCGAAGCGGCGAAGGCGACGGTCGATAACTTGAATGCGTTGGGCGCGAAGCCCTTCATTTTCCCGGCCATGGGCAGCCACGGCGGCGGCACGGCGGAAACGCAGCGGGAAGTTTTGGAAGGTTACGGCATCACCGCGGAATACTGCGGCTGCGAGATTCGCTCCTCGATGGAGGTGATCGAAGTCGGGGTTCACCCGAACGGCATCCCGATCTATCAGGACAAACTCGCGAGCGAAGCCGACGGCATCGTGCTGGTGTGCCGCGTCAAGCCGCACACTAATTTCCGAGCGCCGATCGAGTCCGGCATCGTCAAGATGATGACCATCGGCATGGGCAAAATTATCGGCGCGACCAGTTTGCACACCCAAGGCATGGATGTGTTCGGCACGTTGCTGCCGGAAGCCGCGACGATGATCATGGCGAAGAGCAAATTTTTGTTCAGTATCGCGATGGTCGAAAATCCGCACGACGAAACGGCGATCGTCGAAGCGGTGCCCAGCGAAACGTTGTTCGAACGCGAAATCGCATTGCAAGCGAAAGCAAAGGAATTCATGCCGCGCATTAAGTTCGACGAAATCGACGTATTGATCGTTGAGCGCATCGGCAAAAATATTTCCGGCTCCGGCATGGACCCCAATATCACCGGCCGCAATTGCCGCGGCACGGAATGGAACATGAAACCGGACATCAAGAAAATCGCGGTGCTCGGCCTGACGCCGGAAACCCACGGCAATGCCACGGGCTTGGGCGGCGCCGACGTGATCACGATGCAACTTTACAAAGAAATGGATATTTTCCTGACTTATGCAAACGTCATCACTTCGACTTACTTGGATGGCGCCGCGATCCCGATCATCATGAATACCGAACACGATGCCATTGCACTGGCGATCAAGAGTGTGGTTCGGGTGAAGTTCGACGATCTCAAGATTGTGCGCGTCACCGATACCTTGCACTTGAGCCACATCCAGATTTCCGAAGCACTGTGTGCCGACGCGAAAAATCGTGCTAACGATTTCGAAATTCTCGGCAAACTTGAAGCCATGCAATTTGACGGATTGGGACGACTTGCGCCGATGGTTGCGGACGACTACGCGCCGAAGGCGGTCGCTTAAGGTCGATTGCGCCGCCGGAAGCACATAATGGCAAGAGCGCTTTGGAACGGCGCGACGATCGCGGACAGCGACGTGTATGAAATCGTCGAAGGTAACGTTTATTTTCCGGCGAGCGCAATCAAGAGCGAATATTTCCGAGACAGCGCGACCCACACCACTTGCTCTTGGAAAGGCGTGGCAAGTTACTACAACGTCGTCGTCAACGACCAAACTAATCCCGATGCGGCGTGGTTCTACCCCGCGCCGAAAGATGCTGCAAAGCAAATAAAAGATCACGTTGCCTTTTGGAAAGGCGTTTCGATCGAACGTTAGTTCTTGCAAAAGACCAATCAGCGGTTGCGGCCACGAGCCGCACCAATATTGCCTCTTCGGGCATCGCCGGTTTCGGGATGGGTTACTCCGAAGCGGAGTACGATAATGCTGCGATAATACCGGCAAGCCATCGCCTGCATTTTTTAAGGCTGAAACAAATTGGATACACTATGTCGATCCTTCGGCCTTGCTGGATTTTCTTAGTCGCATCGATCGAGCGCCGGCACATCTTGCTATGGCTCGGCATCGCGGTCGCGTCAGCCGGCTGCGCTTCGCTTTTACCGCAATCGCAAAGTTCGGGAACGTCGAAATGGGAAACCTATGACGCCGCCAACGCCTCATTCAACCGCATCGCTCCGTACACGACAACGAAGCCGGATCTCGCGGCGCTCGGACTTGATCCGGCGAGTAACGCCAATATCACCATACTCAACTATTCAGACGTCATCCGGCGTTTCATTCCGAGCTCGGCTATCGCCAGCGACAATTTGGACCAAGGAATCGTCGACTGCATTGCAGCAAAAAACGCCTGCAGCGCCTATGAAATCGACGTCAAATCGCTGCAGAGAAGACGTGCGGGGAATTTTTGGCTGGACTCGCTTAATTTCAAACGGCGCACGGTGACAACGGGTTGGCGCTTTACCGGACTAGTCGTGTTAAAAGACGATTTGGTCGTCTACAAACTTTCCGGCGGGCAGCCGAAAATTCAGGAAGCGGAAGAATCACGCAATCCGCTTGGCCCATTTCAAGGCATCGCCGAGGGTGCGGTACGGCAGGTGGTGCAGTGAACTATTTGGGCGCCACTCGCATCGGCCGGGGAGCGGCAAAATCAGCGCCGCTTACTTCGACTTGACTGAGTTTGGGACAACGCGCGGTTGTAAGTAAGACGTAGGGCTGCGTAATTACCTGCGCTTGGTTTGCGCTGCCCTGCGGATTGATTTCTTGCAGCTCCACTTTCATCAGACCGCTTTCGCATTTCACCGATCGTACTTTTAAACCGTAACCGCCACTGGGTTTAGGATCGCGTGCGACGTAAATAACGATATTCTTGGCAAACTCGACCTTCGGCGCTTCCGGCGCAGGTAGCCGGTGCGCGGTAATTTGTTTGAACAATTCATCCAACTCAAACTGATCCGTCACGACGTTTGCTTGCGAGGCGTTTGCCACAATGCCGGTCTGTGCTCCGCTATGAATAACGTCAAACGATTGCGGCGGCGTTGCGCAGGCGCTCAGCAAGATGCCGAACATGGCGATCGCGATTAGTTTCATAGCGCTAGCGTTTCTCTCAAAGCCATTAGCGTTTTATGCCCTTTTTCCGAACTGGACCGCTACGCTTAAGCGACAGAACCGCGCTTGGTGGTGGCGGATTTTGGGCATTATTCACGGTGAAGTTTAAATTGGTCAACGGTGTGCCGGCTACTACTTGAACTAATGCGCCGAATGTACCACAGGCATCTTCAATCTCGCAGATGAATCCATCGTTGTCACGATCAGTGCCGGCGTAGACATAGTAAAGTCCGGAATCGAGTCCGGTAATCGCATATCGATAACCATTGCCGAGCGCCGGTTGCGCTTCCGGTAAATTGGTATCGTTGATCGTTTCTCCGGTGTCCCGCTTAAGCACCAATACAAAAATATCGCCGACGTCACCGCCACCCGGGTTGGGATTAACAACAACGTTGACCGGAATCGTTTTAATGCTGCTTCCAGATGTCGCATCGCTGACAATATTGATACTACCCGCGGAACCGCTAAGCGAATTGCGGTTGATGCTGACGGTTACCTGCAGCGGCGCGACCCCGCTTGCCGGCGTCAACGTAATCCACGGATCGCTCGATGTTACCGACGTAATATTCAACGTCCCGCCACCACCATTCGTAATATTTAGCGGCAAAGTGCTGGTAATACTGTCGAAGTTCAATGCTTCGGCTGAGGTTGCTAGAAGAGAACTGACTGGTCCTGCCGCGCCATTGAGTGCTATAGCGGCATCGACCGCTTTCTTCGCATCGATTAAGCCGTGCCCAAAAAGATCGTCGCGATTAATCGCACCGATATCCGAGGTTATTCGCAGTCGGTAAGTAAGATGCGTACCTTCGATCAACTGATCAATTGCAGTGGGCGTGAGCGCCGGGTTGATGCCGCGCATCAAAGCAAGCACGCCCGCGATATGCGGCGCCGCCATCGACGTTCCCTGATAAAACACATAGCTCGGTTTGCCGGCGGTATCGTCGAACAAGGTACTGAGCACGCCATCGGCAAAGCTATCGCCGTTACGGTCGACGCTGGTATCGCCGCCCGGCGCGGCAATATCGATACTGGCGCCGTAATTCGAATAGGGTGCGCGCTTTAGGTCGAAGCCGACCGCGGAAACGGAAATCACGCCGTCGTATGCGGCAGGATAAGACGGTAAATTGGTGTTGTCATTTCCGGCCGCCGCAACGACAATCACGCCGGCGGCGCGCGCGGCCGTCACGGCTGCCTCGACTGTAGTACTGCGTTTCGGTCCGCCCAGGCTCATGTTAATGATATCCGCCACCTTAGGCGGAACGGTCCCCGAACTATTGGATAGACCCGCGGCGAAACGAATAGCTTGCGAAATATCGGCGTCGGTACCGCCGCTCTTGCCCAATACCCGTAACGGCATGATCTTGGCGTTCCACGCGATTCCCGCGATCCCAATGCCATTGTTCGTCGCCGCAGCCACGGTGCCGGAAACATGCGTTCCGTGGAACGAACTTTCACCTAGGCGCGCGCCATCGCCGACATCTTCCGGATCACTATCCAAGCCGTCGCCGTCCCCCGCATTTGTGCTATTGCTAATGAAGTCATAACCGGCAATAAGCTGCCCGGCGAGATCGGGGTGGCGCTTCACCACACCGGTATCTATTACCGCAACAATGGTATTCGCGCCTCGCGTCGTATCATTCCAAGCCGCTTCTAAATTAATCGCCTGGTAGTGCCACTGATATCGGTAATACTGATCGTTGGGAATTGCACTGGCGTGGCGAATAAAGTTCGGCTCGGCGTAATCCACGTCAGGATCTCGCTTAAGTCTGAGCAGGGCTTCGATGGTCGCGCCAACTGCTTCATTCGCCTCATGTCCGGGCGCATTGATCTTTTCGCTGGTCGCGGCACTGGCAATATCGATCCTGCCGGGCTTGGCGACTCGCATCAACTGCGCGCCATTGCCCATATCGGTCACCGGCGCCAATTTGTGCTTTGTTGCCAGAGACTGAATCGACTGACTGCCTTTGAATTTAACGAAAAGTTCGCCCGGAACAAACTCGGCGCCGGGCAAAACCGTCGCGCGATCCAAAGCGGTAGTGGCGGTCGTCGTTCCAGCGACCACTAAATAAGGCGATTCGCCCTTGAACGCCCGCACACCGACGTAATAAGCGCCTGGTCCAGGAGTCGTCACGGTTTCGACCGCCTGATCTTCGCCCTCAGAAGAAGCTGCGACAGCGGTTCCGGAGCTGTCCAGCAAAAATAAATCCAAATCGTTATTAATCAAGCTGGCGTCAGAGAAGCTGAGCGTGACGCGCACGTTTTCCGCCGTGACCGTAAGTTTGTACAGATCGTGGATGACTGCTGAGTTTCGGTTTGCGATGCCTTTGTAACCGGCGTTGGAACTCTTCGCTTGCCCGGTGAAGGAATCGCCCGGCGCCATCGGCAGCGCCGTCGCAAGCGTATTGTTGCACTCGACTTCAAGCTTGTTGCTCGCCTCGACATTCAACGTGCCGGAAATCTGAAACGCTCCGACCGGGCCGCCGGAACCTACACCGCCGGTGCCGCCGGGCGTCGCGGACGCGCCACAAACACTGGCGTCCGAGCTACCGCCACCGCCACCGCCGCCACAGGCAGCGAGGAGCAAAGGAATCAGTACCGAAATAACGGATTTACGTAGCATGAGTCGCATCCCAATAGATTCACTTATTGCGGTCTGGCGGCAATACTGTTCGGTTAGCCGTTTCGGCAGGGCGAACGAACTTAATCGAACAGCATTGGGTCTGGGGGTCAACATTAGCCCAATTCCAGCGCTCAAGTAAATACTTAAAGAAATTACTTTAAAATTGCTCTCTCGCCGGATGTTCGCTAAGGGTTTGTCGTTGGTGCTTTTGTATCGATGAGGGTGCGCGATAACGCTTGCGCTTCAACAACCTCGGCGGCGCTCATGAAAGTTGAAATATTTTCTCGTCCCGCAACGGCCGGCTCATAGCCCTGTGCGGCCGCCAAGTTATACCAGGCGTAGGCTTGTTTCATGTCGTGTTTCACACCTTGGCCAATTTTATATAACGAGGCCAAGTGATATTCAGCTTCCGGATGACCCTTCGCCGCAGCCTTTTGAAACCACTTCGCGGCCTGCGTAAAGTCCTGCAATACTCCCCGGCCGTTTTTGTACAGCAGTCCAAGATTCACCTCTGCAGCCGTGTGACCCTGATTGGCCGCCGCTTGAAACCATTTCAACGCCTCGCTGTAGTTCTGTTGCATTTCGCTGCCCTGCAGAAGCATTAATCCAACAGCGTATTGGTCATCCGCCTTGCCGATCTTGGCGCGTTCGAGCACGCGCTTTTTGCCCGGGTCAAAATCGTTCCCGGCCGCAATGGCCGCCTCGACCGGCGGTGGTTGAGAAATCACGTACATCGTGACAATAAAACCAAGAAATACGAACAATCCGACACTCACGAGCACTGAACCTTTGAATGTGCGGCTGACGCGAAAAAATCGATGCTCGCAATCGCGGCAACGGTACGGCGCGTAGACGACGTGGCTCAACTCGCGCTCGTTGCGTTTCCAGGACGAACGACGAACGTTACGGCTATTACACCGTTCACATTTCATTTTGAAAAAATCCGTAAGATGTCATGGATTCGTTGCAACGGCGATCATCGGCGATAGGGTCAAGAAATGTTAAACTGTGGCGGCGCATTAACTATGATTATTTCGTTATATTTTACACGCAACTACTTTCGTAACCACGCATAATACTATCGTTTTTTCCCTGCGGCGCAAGATCCGTTCTCAGCCCAACCGGAAAATCAACCGATCAATCACGACTTAATTTCTTTTGCCACATCGCTTCCGCGCATTGCGCCACCGCAACTATCGCGTCTATTTTATTGGGCAAATTTGTTCTTTAGTCGGCACGTGGATCCAATTCGTCGCGATGAACTGGCTGGTTTATCGAATGAGCGGATCGCCGCTCATGCTCGGTCTAACGGCCTTTATCAACCAAATTCCGATTCTCCTGCTCGGCCCCGTGGCGGGACTGGTGGCGGATCGCGTCAATCGTCGCAAGTTACTGTTGGTCACCCAGACCCTGGCGATGTTGCAGGCCTTCGCACTCGCATTCCTCACTTTCTCCGGCAACATTCAGGTCTGGCAGGTCATTGTCCTCGCAGGCTTACTGGGTGTCGTTCATGCCTTCGACGTTCCGGGCCGGCAATCATTCATCGTCCAAATGCTAGCCGACAAACAAGACCTGCCGAACGCCATCGCACTCAATTCGCTGACTATGAACAGCACGCGCCTGATAGGCCCATCCCTTGGCGGATTCCTGGTCATGGGGATAGGCGAAGCATGGTGTTTTTTGCTGAACGGTTTCAGCTTCTTCGCCATCCTTATCGCCTTGAGTTCGGTGCGCATTCAGGCGCACACAATGGTGCGCAAGTCACAAGGCTGGTGGCGCGATTTGCAAGAAGGTTTTCACTACACGTTTGATTACATGCCGATTCGTATGTTGCTGCTGCAACTCGGTATTATCAGTTTCATGGCGATGCCCTACACCGTGCTGATGCCGGTATTCGCCGGCGATGTATTTGGCGGAACGGCGCGGACCTTCGGTGTTTTAATCGGCTTCGCCGGCTTTGGCGCAATCGTTGCAACGCTGTACCTCGCATCGCGGCGCAACATCAAAGGGCTTGCAACGGTCATCGCCGTCGCGCCGATGGTTTGCGGAATCGCGCTAATGCTGTTCTCGCAGTCGCGCACGCTCTGGCTCTCGCAAGTGCTGATGGTGTTCGTCGGCTTCGGTATCATTTGCCATGCCGCTTCGATCAACACCGTGTTGCAATCTGTCGTTGATGAAGATAAACGCGGCCGCGTCATGAGTTTTTACACCATGTGTTTCATTGGCGCCGCGCCGTTGGGCAGCCTTGCGCTGGGTCAATTGGCGCAGGTTATCGGCGCGCCGACTACGTTTTTACTCGCCGGCGGAATTTGCCTGATAGCGGGAATCGTTTTTTACGGGAGACTGAAAACCTGGCGGCAAAACATCAGCACCTCGCCAGCGTTGCGTGGGATAATTCCGTGAGACTTTTCATTTAGGCGCCCTGTGAACAATACACTGCTCGTCGATATCCGCGATCAAATCGCCACGCTCACTTTCAACCGTCCGCAGGTTCGAAACGCCATGGACTACGATTTGATGATCGCGCTGAGAGTCAATTCCGAAGCCATTCTCGACAACGATGACGTGCGCGCCGTAATCATTCGCGGCGCCGCTGGCGCGTTCATGGCGGGGGGCGATATTTCGCAGTTTCATGAAAGCATCGATGCATTGCCGGCGCTCATCACCAAGGAAGCGCGGGAATTTCATTACACGATTCTTGCGTTGCGCCGCATGGCAAAACCCGTGCTCGCAGTAGTCGAAGGGCCTTGTGCGGGCGCCGGCATGAGCATCATGGCCGCGTGCGATTTAGCGATCGCGACCAACGATGCGGTGTTCACGCTCGCCTACAGCAATCTCGGCGCCAGCCCGGACGGTGGTGCGAGTTATTTTCTGCCGCGCCTGCTCGGCTATCGAAAAGCGCTCGAGCTCGCGCTGCTGCCGGATCGCTTTGACGCCGCCACCGCGCTTAATCTCGGTTTGGTAAATTGGGTCGTGCCGGCGGCAGAGCTGGAAGCGCGCGTCGCAACGCTCGCCAAACGCCTGGCGAACGGGCCGACTGTAGCCTTTGCCAAAACCAAGGCGCTGATGAATCAATCCCTCGACATGAGCATCGAAGCCCAACTCGAAGCGGAGGTCCACGCCTTCGCCGATTGCGCGCGCACCAGCGACATTCGCGAGGGCGTGATGGCTTTTGTCGAAAAACGTAAGCCGAACTTCACCGGAAAATAATTCATGGTGGACATTTCGCTTTGCCACAATACACACATGGGCCTAGGCCAGCCAGTCCGACGATCATTCAACACGATCGACTCCCGCTAAACGCGCTTTTTCCACCGCGACCCGACAGTGTCACGGGACAAAGCATTTAGCCCAGAGTATTTCCTTGTAATACAAGCTTTTGTGGATTACAGTGTGCGGCTTGCGAGTTTGTTTTTTAAGGAATACGGCAGTTAATGAAATTTACTGAGCTTGGTTTGAATAGCGCGTTGCTTCGCGCGATCGAAGATGAAGGTTACACTGAGCCAACGCAGATTCAGGCGGAGGCGATTCCGGTGGTGATGGCGGGCCGCGATGTGATGGCGGGCGCGCAAACTGGGACGGGCAAAACCGCCGCGTTCGTACTCCCCCTCCTGCAACAATTATTGATCCACGCAAACACCAGTTTTTCGCCGGCGCGCCATCCGGTGCGGGCGCTGATTTTGGTGCCGACGCGCGAACTCGCCGTGCAAGTGGAAGAAAGCGTGCGTGCCTATGGCCGCCACGTGGCATTGCGCTCGACCAAGGTGTACGGCGGCATGGATATGCAGGGCCAAACCGACATGCTGCGCCGTGGCGTGGAAATTTTGGTCGCGACGCCGGGGCGTTTGCTCGATCACGTCGGGCAAAAAAATGTGAACCTCGGAACCACTGAAGTTCTAATTCTGGACGAAGCCGATCGCATGCTCGACATGGGCTTCATGCCAGACATTAAGCGCATCATCGATCTGTTGCCGAAAGAGCGGCAGAATTTATTGTTCTCCGCGACCTTTCCCGACGAAGTGAAAAAACTCGCCACGGCGATCTTGACCGATCCGGTAACAATTCAAGTAGCGAAACGCAACAGCGCCGCGGAAACGATTACGCAGTCGATTTATCGTGTGCCGCATCCGAAGAAGCGCGAGTTACTGACCGAAATTCTGTTCCGCAAAGCAGACACGCAAGCGATTGTCTTCACTAATACCAAGCAAGGCGCCAGCCGCTTGGCGCGAGAATTAGAAAAATCCGGCTTAGCCGCGAGTTCTATTCACAGTGACAAATCACAACAGGAACGCCTGCAAACCTTGGGCGATTTCAAAGCCGGCGGCGTGAAAATATTAGTCGCAACCGACGTCGCCGCGCGCGGTCTGGACATCGAAGAGTTACCGTTCGTAATCAACTACGATATTCCTTTCGCGGCGGAAGATTACATTCATCGCATCGGCCGCACCGGTCGCGCCGGTAGTGAGGGTACGGCGATTTCGCTAATGGCGCCCGATGAAGAACGCTTGGTCGGCGATATCGAGAAACTCCTCAAGCACTCGATCGAGAAACTTGAGTTTCGCGTTCAGCCGCCGCCGGAGCGGGAGCGGGACCCGGTGCGGGTTCGATCGGCGCTAAGCCATGCATCTCGCGACAACGTCTCGAACAGCGCACTACTAAGCGCTGCTGAGCGTGCAAGAACGTCCGCGGTGCAGTCCGAGCGTCTGGTGACCTCGCGCCCTGCGCCACGCAAGGAAATCGCCGCGTTGCTCGGCGGCCTAAAAAAAATCTCGCAGGGAACTTAACAACTCATGCGAAATCTGGCGCTGCTCTCTTTTCTGTTCGTGAGCCAAGGCGCAGATGCGCAGGAGTGGACGCCGATAGACACCGCTGCGCCGAACGTTGAATTCGCCATCGACTTTACCTCAATCGAACGCGATGCGGAATTCGTCATCTTCAAGGAGCGCCTCACCTACGTAAATGCCGACAAAATCGACCCCGCCAGTGGCATGTTGATCAAAGTAAAATTGGTGCGCCGCGTAATGGATTGCGTCAATAAAACGCAAGGCATGCTGTCAGGCAGCATGCGCAACGAAAGCGGTGTTCTGATCGAGATGGTGACATTCGATCGCAGCCAAATAGTGATGGCGCCGATCCCACCCGGAACGTTAGCCGAGCACGAGTTAGAACTCGTCTGTAAAAAAACCAAAAGGCCCGCCGCGAAATAATCTCCAAGCCTTGCCAAGTTTCAGCCGCTGGGCTTTCTTTGTTACAATTATTTTTAGTTTCACGAAGTCAAAATCGAAAACCGCGCCGGCGCGACGCGCCCGGCGCCTCTATCAATTATTGGGGGATTAAATGAACACGGTCACTAGAGGTCTAATCTGGCTCGCCATCGCTATTGCCGGCGCATCAGCCATCGGTGGCATCGCGCTGCATCGCGGCGAATCGATCAACGCTATGTGGTTTGTGGTCGCGGCGGTTTGCACCTATTTAATTGGCTATCGGTTTTACGGCGCCTGGATCATGGCGAAAGTCCTCGTGCCCGACGCGACCCGCGCGACACCTGCCGAGCGCTTCAACAACGGCCGTGACTACATGCCAACCAATCGCTGGATCGTGTTCGGCCACCATTTCGCCGCCATCGCCGGCCCCGGCCCGTTGATCGGACCGACCTTAGCCGCGCAATTTGGTTACCTACCGGGCACGCTGTGGATCCTGGTCGGTGCAGTGATCGGCGGCTGTGTACAAGACATGGTGATCATGTTCTTATCGACGCGCCGCAACGGTAAGAGTTTAGGCAAAATGGCGCGAGACGAGCTCGGCCCAATCGGTGGTTTCGCTGCGTTGATCGGCACGCTGACCATCATCATCATTCTCATCGCGGTGTTGGGCCTGGTTATCGTCAACGCCATGAAGCACAGCCCGTGGGCAACCTCAACCGTGTTCGCGACCATTCCGATTGCGGTGCTAATCGGTGTATATATGCGCAATATCCGGCCCGGTCGCGTATTGGAGGCAACACTGATCGGCGTGGCGCTGCTGTTATTTTCGGTAGTCGGCGGTGGTTGGGTGGATCACCATCCGATTTTGCGGACATGGTTCGATTACAATGATTCGGGTATCGCCTGGTTCGTGATTATTTACGGATTTGCCGCGGCGATTTTGCCGGTGTGGTTGTTGCTCGCGCCGCGCGATTATCTGTCGACGTTCATGAAACTCGGCACGATTTTCTTGTTGGCAATCGCGATACTTTTCTTGCAACCTGAAATCAAAATGCCGGCCATCACCCAGTTCATCGATGGCGACGGCCCAGTGTTTGCAGGCAAATTGTTCCCGTTCGTATTCATCACCATAGCGTGCGGCGCGATTTCGGGTTTCCATGCGCTGGTGTCGAGCGGCACGACGCCTAAACTCATTTCCAGCGAGATGGATATCCGCATGATCGGCTACGGCTCCATGGCGCTTGAGTCCCTGGTCGGCATCATGGCCATGATCTCCGCCTGCGTCCTCGAGCCCGGTGTGTATTTCGCAATCAACAGCCCGGCCGGGATTGTCGGCAAGGAAGCGATCGACGCCGTCGCGAAAATTTCCTCGTGGGGTTTCCCGGTTACGGTCGAACAAATGCAAATGTTGGCGAAGGAAATGGGCGAAAGCACCTTGTTCGCCCGAACCGGCGGCGCGCCGTCGTTGGCCGTTGGCATGGCGACCATTTTTAGCACGGCGTTCGGTCAAGGCATGCTCGCCGTGTGGTATCACTTTGCGATCATGTTCGAGGCGGTATTTATATTAACGACGCTCGATGCCGGCACTCGCGTGGCTCGATTCATGCTGCAAGACCTCCTTGGCCATGTCTACAAACCTTTGGGAGAAACGTCTTCCTGGACGTCGAATCTGCTCGCCAGTGTGTTGGTCGTTGCCGCATGGGGTTATTTCCTGATCATGGGCGTGCTCGATCCCAATGGTGGCGTGTATATTCTTTGGCCGCTATTCGGTATCTCTAACCAGATGCTGGCGGGAATCGCATTAGCCGTTGCAACCGGCATTTTGATCAAATCCGGCAAGCTGAAATATGCCTGGGTGACCGGCTTGCCGTTGACCTGGCTGGCGATTTGCACAACCACCGCCGCCTACGAAAAAATCTTCAGCATGAATCCGAAGATTGGATTTTTCGCCGGCGCAAACGACTTGGCGATGAAGCTGGCAAACGGCGTACTCCCGCCGGACAAGGCGGCTATCGCGCCGAAACTGATTTTCAATCAACAACTCGATGGTTGGATCGCGGCGTTCTTTATGATCGTCCTGTGGATCATCATCGTCGATATGCTACGTATATCGTTCCGACATCTGAACGGCCTTTCGGTGCCACCGATATCGGAAGCGCCGCACGAGAAAACCCGGCTCGCGTACCAATAGACCATGGACGATAAGCTGAAAAAACTGTGGGACGTAGTGCGATCGCTATCGGGCGACGACAGCTACGAGCGCTACGTCCGGCATCAAGAGCAAAATCACCCCGAAGCACCGATTTTGGAACGAAAAACATTTTTCGTCATGAATCTTGAGAACAAGTGGAGCGGGATCGCGCGTTGTTGCTGAAAATTAATCAAGGTATGATATTATTTCAATACGTTACAGAATTTATTTAAGAAATTACACGCAATTTTGCGCCACGCCCCTAGCTAACTGGAGAGCAACAAATGCGCGCTGCCACCAGCCCGGTTTCGCTTAGTACTATGAGCCCGCATGACCGGGCCATTATTTCTAAATCGCGGCTGTTGCGAAATATAAGTTTAGAGTCCATCGAGTATCTTTTGGATGCCTGCCCGGTTGTCGATTTTCCCGCCGGTTCCGAATTGCTGGCGCCGGGCAAACCAAATAGCAACCTGTACCTGGTTTTGTCGGGCCGCTTAAGCGTCCACCTCGGCGATAAATCCTACACGCCGCACGTCGTGTTCGAGGCCGGCGATTGCGCTGGCGAGATGTCCATCCTCGACGCCAAACCGGTTTCTGCGTTTGTCGTTTCGCAAGAAAATTGTCGCCTCATGGTGATCCGGCAAGAAACCGTATGGGCGTTGATCAACGCATCCCACGGTGTATCGCGCAACCTGCTTTACATTCTTTCCGGGCGCATGCGTTACGACAATGAAGCGCTGGTCAACAGCATCAAGTTGCAGCGTGAATACGAGCACGTCGCCAGCACCGACGGCTTGACCGGGCTGCACAATCGCCGCTGGCTCGACGATTCGTTCAGGCGTCAGATGAATCGCTGCGAGCGCAATGGCCAAGCGTGCTCGATCATCATGCTCGACATCGATCATTTCAAACAAATGAACGATCGCTTCGGCCATCTCGCCGGCGATCGTGTGTTGTGCACCGTCGCGCAGGTGTTACTCAACATGTTGCGGCCGACGGATCTGGTCGCGCGTTACGGTGGTGAGGAATTCGCGCTTTGCTTGCCGGAAACACCGCTCAAGGGCGCATGGAACATCGCTGATCGTTTGCGCAAGGCGATCGCAAATACGCCGACGCCGTTTGAAGAAGGGAAACTTTTGCCGGCCGCTAACGTTTCGTTGGGAATAGCGGCAATGCAACCCAACCAAAGCCTTGATTCGCTGTTGTCGGCCGCCGACACCGCGCTCTACCGCGCGAAGGCAAACGGGCGTAACTGCATTTCCGAATAGCCCAACAAAACGCCTCCGATCGCGCTTAAGTAATACTTAAGTGTTCCGGCGTACAATCCCTTGAAATAAACTGCAAGTTTACTTAGGGGGAAACCGCCGTGAATACAAATGTCGCAACATCCTTTTCGCCTGAATTCGAACGGGCGACCTATCAAAAATTATTCTGGCGCTTAATTCCGTTTCTATTTCTGTTGTATGTGATCGCGTTTCTGGATCGAGTCAACGTCAGTTTCGCCAAACTGCAAATGGGCACGGATTTGGGCTTCAGCGAAACGGTCTATGCCGCCGGCGCCGGAATGTTCTTCATCGGCTATTTCTTCTTCGAAGTGCCGAGTAACCTAATTCTGAATAAAGTCGGCGCCAAAATTTGGATCGCGCGCATCATGATTGTGTGGGGCGTTATCTCCGCCTCATTCATGTATGTGAAACCGATTTCCGTTTGGCTCGGCGTCGAGACCGCGACCGGTTTCAACATCCTGCGCTTTTTACTCGGCGTCGGCGAAGCCGGATTTTTTCCCGGCATTATCCTGTATCTCACTTACTGGTTTCCGTCC
>JANNFT010000040.1:0-5877 GCA_031380185.1 Pseudomonadota bacterium | reverse complement strand
TCTATGACAAGGCCATCTTGGTCTTGAAAGGAATGTCGCTCGCCGTTGACGAAGGCAAAATTGTGGCATTGCTCGGCTCCAACGGCGCCGGGAAAAGCACGACGCTAAAAGCCATCTCAGGCCTGTTAAAAGCCGAGGAGGGCGAGGTGACCGACGGCGATATTCAATTTCTCGGCGAACATTTGGAGAAGTTGGAAGCCGAGCAAATCGTGCGTCGTGGCGTGTTTCAGGTCATGGAAGGCCGTCGCGTATTTGAAGACTTAAGCGTCGACGAAAATATTCAAATGGGCGGCTACATCCGCTCCGATCGCGCCGGACTGAAGCGCGATCACGACCTGGTGTTCGATTATTTTCCGCGCTTAAAAGAACGCCGCAATCAACTCGCCGGTTATCTTTCCGGCGGCGAACAACAGATGCTCGCGATCAGCCGCGCCATTATGTCGCGACCGAAATTGATCTTGCTCGACGAGCCATCGTTAGGTTTGGCGCCGCTGTTGGTCAAAGAAATATTCGCCATTATCAAGAAGATCAATCAAGAGGAAAAAACAACGATTCTGTTGGTCGAGCAAAACGCCAATCTCGCCCTATCGATCGCCGATTATGGTTACATTATGGAGAATGGTCGCATTGTGTTGGATGGCGATGCCGACAAGCTCAGGAACAACGAAGACGTGAAGCGCTTTTATCTGGGCGCCGGCGTTGAGGGCGAAAAAAAGACCTACAAAAATTTGAAGTTTTATAAGCGGCGCAAACGATGGCTATCGTGACCTCGAAGTACCGTCCCGTCGTCCCCGCGAAGGCGGGGATCCAGCGTCGTTGCCTTAAGACACTGGATTTCCGCCTCCGCGGGAATGGCGTGTTGTTTTTTTCTCGGCATGATCTGCTTGATGCATAGGCTTACATGACAAAACCCCTGAGAACGACCCGAATCTATAACCTCGCGCTCGAGACCCAGAGCGCAGGAACGCGCGCAGCGTTCTTAAGCGGGCGCTTGGCGGAAACGGTCCGCCTGGCATACGCGCACGCGCCACGCGCGCGCGCGCAGCTAGATGCGGCCGGTGTTAAGCCGGTGGATATTCGCAGTCCCAATGACTTGCTGCGTTTGCCCATGGTCCGCAAGGACGCGTTATCCGGCATCCAAGCGGAAAACCTGCCGTTCGGCGGTCTGAATGCGATCGCCGTGGAAAAACTCGCGCGGGTATTCATGTCGCCGGGGAATATCTACGATCCGCAAGGCGATACGCCGGATTTTTGGCGCGTCGCGCCGGCGCTGGCCGCAGCGGGTTTTCGCGCCGGCGATTTGGTGCAAAACACATTTTCCTATCATATGACGCCGGCCGGTTTCATGTTCGACAGCGCGTTGCGGCACTTGGGTTGCGTGGTCGTGCCGGCGGGTGTCGGGCAAACGGAATTGCAGGTGCGCATGGCCGCAGACCTAGGTGTGACGGGCTATACCGGCACGCCGAGTTTTCTGCATACCTTGCTTAGCAAGGCGCGCGAATTGAACACGCCGCTGAAAATCGAAGTGGCGTTCGTCACGGGCGAAATGCTGCCGCCGAGTTTACGCAGCGAGTTAGAAAATGATTTCGGCGTGCGTGTGTTGCAAGGCTATGGCACGGCGGATCTGGGTCTTGTTGCGTACGAATGCCCGGAAAAAAATGGCATGCACCTGCATCCCGAATGCATTGTCGAACTGATCGATATCGAGACCGGACAAGCGGCGGAACCGGGCCAGCCGGGCGAAGTTGTTGCAACCCTTTTCGACCAGGCTTACCCGCTGATTCGCTTTGCGACCGGCGACATCAGCAGTTGGAAAGAGCCGGGCGCATGAGCTTGCGGGCGAACCGCGCCGCAGTTGACCGGTTTGCTCGGACGGGTTGGTGATGCGGTAAAAGTAAAAGGTATATTCATTCGCGGAACGCAGATCGATGGGGTGATGAAAGTATTCTCCGACGTCGCGCGTTATCAAGCGATCGTCACCCGCGAACAACATCAGGATCAGTTGCTTTATGTCGTCGAATTAGCCGACGGCGCGGTGGGCGAAGAATTGGCGCAGCGCTTAGCCGACGCGCTCAAAGATCAAGTCAAAGTTCGGGGTGAGGTTCAGATCGCGCCCGCCGGCACGATCGCGTTAGGCGCGAAGAAAATCGACGACCGTAGAGTATGGAAGTAATGCATGCCGCAACTCGAAGTTAAAGACATCACCTTGCGCTTCGGCGGCGTGACCGCGATCAAGGATGTTAGTTTTAACGTCGAGCAGAGCACGATCCACGCCATTATCGGGCCGAACGGCGCCGGCAAAACCAGTATGCTGAATTGCATCAGCGGCGTCTATCGTCCACAGGAAGGCCGTATCGCGCTGAATGGACAAGACATCACGGCGCTATCGCCTTATGCCCGCACCGGTTTGGGGTTGGCAAGAACGTTTCAGAACATCGCGCTGTTTAAAGGCATGACGGTGCTTGACAACCTGCTGATCGGCCGCCATACGCACCAGACGACTGGGATATTTGCCGGCGGCGTGTATTACGGCAGTGGGCAAAAAGAAGAAGTGATTCATCGTGAATATGTCGAAGACATTATCGATTTCCTCGAAATCGAAGCGATTCGCAAAAAAACCGTCGGCACGCTTGCCTATGGTCTGCAAAAACGTGTTGAGCTTGGACGCGCGCTGGCGCTGGAGCCGAAAATCTTGCTGCTCGACGAACCGATGGCCGGCATGAACGCGGAAGAAAAAGAAGACATGGCGCGCTTCGTTATCGATATCAACGAAGATCGCGGCACGACGATCTTGATGATCGAACACGATATGGGCGTGGTGATGGATATTTCGAATCGGGTGGTGGTGCTGAATTTCGGGCAGAAAATTGCCGATGGCACGCCCGATGAAGTCCAGCGCGATAGCCAGGTGCAAAAAGCCTATCTTGGGCAAGAAGAATGACTGATTCGCTCGACACGTTCCCAAAATTGCTGCTGCGCAATGCGCGCGAGTTCGGCGCCAAACCGGCGTTGCGGGAAAAGGAATTCGGCATCTGGCAAGCGCTAAGCTGGCAGCAATATCACGACAAAGTTCGCGATTTTTCACTCGGATTGGTAAGCCTCGGTTTCGAGCGCGGCGATAAAGTCGCGATCATCGGCAACAACCGGCCCGAATGGGTCTGCGCTGAACTCGCTGCCCAGGCCGCGGGTGGCGCGAGCGTCGGAATTTATCAGGATTCAAATCTGACCGAAGTCGCTTTCGTGATCGATCATTGTGACGCGAAATTCGTTGTCGCGGAGGATCAAGAACAAGTCGACAAGATTCTCGAGATGATCGACCGGTTACCCAAACTTAAGGCGGTGATTTACACCGACGCGCGCGGCATGCGCAAATACTCTCATCCGACGCTAATGAGTTTTGCCTCCGTTGCGGAACAGGGCAGAGGGCTACATCAAGCACAGCCGAGCCGCTGGGAGCAGAACATTGCGGCCGGAAAAGGCAGCGATAGCGCAATCATTTGTTACACATCGGGCACCACGGGTTTTCCGAAAGGCGCCGTGTTGACGTTCGACAATTTGATTGTGATGGCGAACAGCGTCAACGCTGTCGACGCAAAATTCGCCAGCGATGAATTTGTGTCGTTCTTGCCGCTGGCGTGGATTGGCGAACAAATGGTTTCGCTGACCAATAGTCTGCTGGTGGGGTTCACCATTAATTTTCCGGAAGATCCCAGTACCGTCATGGAGGACATCCGCGAGATTGGCCCGCACACCCTGTTTGCGCCGCCGCGGGTTTGGGAGAACATGAGCTCGACGGTGCAAGTCAAGATTATGGACACGACACCGTTCAAGCGACTTATGTACAACTGGGCGATGCCGATCGGTTATAAAGTAGCCGACCTTAAGTTCAAGAAACAGGCAATTCCTTTCGGTCTGTCGCTACTGCACAAACTTTCATTTTGGGCGTTGTTTCGTCCGCTGAAAGATCGGCTCGGGCTGACTAATTTGCGTACTTGCTCGACCGGTGGCGCGGCGTTGGGGCCGGACGTGTTTCGATTTTTTCATGCGCTTGGCGTGCCGCTGAAACAAATCTACGGCCAGACGGAAATCAGCGGGATATCGTGCATTCACTTCGACGGCGACGTGCAATTTCATACCGTTGGTAAACCGATTCCCGGCACCGAAGTGAAGATTTCCGCCGACGGAGAGATACTTTCGCGCAGTGCGTCGATCACGCCGGGCTATTACAAAAATGACGAAGCAACCAAACAAACGATTCGCGACGGCTGGTTGCATTCCGGTGACGCCGGTTATCTCACCGACGATGGTCATCTGGTGGTGATCGACCGCATCAAAGACGTAATGCGGCTCGCCGACGGCACACAGTTCTCGCCGCAATTTATCGAAAATCGTTTGAAATTTTCGCCGTATATCAAAGAAGCCGTGGTGATCGGCAACGATCGTCCACGGTTGACCGCGATGATTTGCATCGATATGGGAATCGTCGGCAAATGGGCGGAGAATCAAAAATTGTCCTACACGACTTATACCGATTTAGCGGCTAAGGAACCGGTGTACGGACTGTTGGAAAAAGAAGTCGAGAATGTTAACGAGGCGCTGCCGCTGGCTGCTAAATTGCGGCGCTTTGTATTGCTTTACAAAGAACTCGATGCCGACGATGAGGAGTTGACGCGCACCCGCAAAGTTCGCCGCGGTTTCGTCGAGGATCGCTATAAAGACGTGATCGATGCGCTGTACAGCGATCGAACGCACGTGCCGATCGACACGACAATTAAATTCCAAGACGGCAAGACGGCGCGCTTTCAGACGACGTTATTGTTGCGGGATTTGGCCTGAGCGATGGACGTTAACTTTTTCTTGCAGTTAGTTATTAACGGTCTGGTAGTCGGGAGCGTCTATGCCTTGGTCGCGCTCGGATTTGTCATCATTTTCAAATCAACCAGTGTCGTGAACTTTGCCCAAGGCGAATTTTTGCTGCTGGGCGCTTACATCAGCTTGGCGGTAGTCGGTCAGTACAACATGCCGTTTTGGATCGCGGTAATCATTACCTTGATATTTTCCGTTCTGCTCGGCATGTTGATCGAACGACTAATTTTGCGGCCGATGATCGGCGAGCCGGTGATTTCGGTGATTATGGTCACGCTTGGTTTGTCGAGCGTATTGAAGGCAGTCGTGCAGGGTATTTGGGGCACGGACACGCGGCCCTACCCGGAAATTTTTCCGTCGACGCCGATTCAGATCGGGCCACTGCCGGTATCGCAAGGTTATATTTACAGCGTGGTCTGTGTCGCAATATTGCTTTTGCTATTTACCTTGTTCTTCAAATATTCCCGTGCCGGTATCGCCATGCGCGCCACGGCATTTTCGCAGCAAGTGGCGCAATCCATGGGCATTTCGGTGCGGCGTATGTTCGCGCTGGCGTGGGCGATCGCGGCCGTCGTGTCTGCTATCGGTGGAATCTTGCTCGGCGGTGTGAGGGGCGGCGTCGACGCGGCCTTGGCGGCGATTGGCTTGAAAGTGATTCCGGTCGTGATCTTGGGTGGCTTGGACAGCATCCTCGGCGCCATCGTCGGCGGATTGTTGGTCGGCGTTTTGGAGAATCTTGCCGGCGGCTATCTCGATCCACTGTTCGGCGGCGGCGTCAAAGAGGTTGCGCCGTTTGTGATTTTGGTTTTGATATTGATGATCAAACCGTATGGCTTGTTCGGTAAGGTGCATATCGATCGTGTATAGCATCGCTGCAAGTCAATACCAGCGCGGCGCCTGGCATTGCATGCGATGGGGCTCAATATTGACGCGGCTTTCCGGCGTGCCGGTAAAATAATTCAGGGAACGCTGGATGATTAGATGCGGTGATTTTCGAACCAACTACGCGAG
>JANNFT010000357.1:0-5975 GCA_031380185.1 Pseudomonadota bacterium | reverse complement strand
TGGAGGAGCGGTGGCGAAGAAGGCAACCCTGGCGAAGCTTACGCGTCCAAAGCTGCACAATGTGCTGGCTCGGGGGCGCTTGTTTGCGCTGCTCGATCAATCCCTGCCGCGCGCGGTCACGTGGATCTGCGGCCCGCCCGGCGCCGGCAAAACGGCGCTTGCCGCCAGTTACCTCGATGCGAATAAACTCAAGGGCGCCTGGTACCAGCTTGACCGTGGCGATCACGATCTCGCGACGTTTTTCCATTACTTGTCGCAGACCATTGATGCTACCGATCTGAATAGAGCGTCGCTGCCGATCATCACGCCCGAGCATCTGGCTGACATCCCCGCCTTCACCCGCTACTACTGCCGCGAGTTCTTCAACCGGCTGCGATTGCCCGCCGTGCTGGTGTTCGACAACTACCACGAAATACCCCTCAATTCGGCGTTACACACGGTGCTGGAGCAAGCGGCGCAGGAATTGCCGGACGGCGCCTCCCTCATCGTCATCAGCCGGGAAGATCCGCCGGTGGAATTTGCGCGCATCGACGCGCTGGATCGCCTGCAGCGCATCGAGTGGAAAGATCTTAAACTCACTTTGGAGGAAGCCGCTGCCATTGTCGCGCTGCGCTTCCAACTCGACGCGCCCACGTTGCGATCACTGTATGAGATCTCCCAGGGCTGGGCGGCAGGTCTCACGCTCGCATTGGAGCGCATGAAGCGCTCGGATGGCGAACTGCGCCAAATTCAAGGTGAAGCGCTAGAGTCGGTGTTCAACTATTTTGCCGGCCAGATATTCAACACTGCCGAACCCGAGGTACGCGAATTCTTGATGCGCACCGCGTTGTTGCAACGCATGACCGCGGATATGGCTGCGCACCCTTCGTTCACCAGGGCACGCGAGCGCCGAGTGTGTGGAGCGAACTTTAAGGCCAGATTTACCTCGGCGCGCCAGCGGTAGTCGAGAAAATGTAGAAATTGACCAACAAAAGCCGTCGCTGACGAAAATCCCCCATGCACAACGCCGAGCGGCAAAGCGGGCATTGATAAAATTTGCCGGCGCGCGGGAGCGAAACGACATGATCTCGTTGGCGTATTTTTCAGGGCAGCATACGATGAGCGCCATTGCGGCACATTTCGGCGTGCACTACACCACGGTAAGTCGGTTGGTGAAGGCTTATGAAGCGGATCAAAAAGTGTAGCATGTGATAATGAAAGACCTGACCCTGTCCCTCACTGTCCCTCAATGGCCACAAGCCGGAGGATTCTTTCGGTTCTGATCTTGGTGCATTCCGACGGAGGATTTCCAATGAACCCGATTCGATCATTCATTCGCGCAGGCACAGCCGCTACAATCCTTGCATCCGGCACACCCGCCTGGCCGCAAGGTCTGGACGCGCACACACTCAAGTCCCACGGCGGCACGTACATGGTCGATTGCAAGAACCCTGCCTCGGCCAAGGCGACCGTGTTTGCGGACGCGCTCGTCTTTTTGAACGGGGACAAGCGCATTGCGGGCAGTAAGGTAGAGACGAGAGCTTCAAGCTTCGGCAATTCGCCGCCCAAAGATTTTTTATTCGAACTGTTCTCCACAGTGCCAGGCGGACTTGAGATGAGCTGGTACGTGCACCAGGATTCGTCCGGGCCGCACCTGTATATCAGTGCCGACCTCAAGCTGATGGCGATCATCGGCAAAGCGATGGCCGGAAAAAAATTCCGCCGCTGCGATGGAGCACCCACCAAAGTTGCCACGCCTGCGCCGCCCCAGCGCAAGTATGCATTGACCGAACTCAGCGCTGCAGGAATCCTAATGGATCCCAAGGCCAAAGCGGCCTACTATAAGGCGCTGGGCTCGCTGCGCCGGGAACCTTGGCTGGCGAAGCTCGACGGCCCGAGCACAGAGAACAAACCAGTCACCGTCGCGGGTACTGACTACGTGCTCGCGATTTGCTGCAAGGGTCACGATTGCCACGACAACAATACGGTGCTGCTTTACTCAGCCACCCAGAACATCGTGTATGGAAAAATTTACCAACGTGGCAAGTCTTACGTGATCGGTGCACCACCGCCTGCGGTCGCAAGGGAACTCGAACAATTATGGCGAAAAGAGTGGCGGTCAAACCCGCAATGAAACGCGGCAACGGGATGTGCGATCAGGCGGTGTGGCATCTGGCAGTAAGCTCATTCTTCCCAGCGAGAGAGCGTCGCCAAGGCATCCTGACTATCTCGCGCCGCTAACTGGCCGCGACATGGTCAAGCGCCCGCACCTAGTACTGCGCATCTAGGGTCAGCTCGACCGCGAACACATTTCTACGACCGAGCACATCGCATCTCATTCGTCTTGAGTTTATCCATCGCTATGGTGCCGTATGGATTGTGCAAACGCCGCCCCTATTCTTGCGCTGACTTTTTTATTTATTTACTACGATCCTTCTTAAAAACGCCGATGACTATCATCGGTAGGGTTACAAACACTAAACGCAAGGCGCGGCCAAAAAGCCAGCCGCAGGCCCCGCCGATCAGCACGCCCGCGAGCGGGTGAAGGATATGTTCCAAAACGCCTTCGGAATGAACCGAAAAGGCGGCAATAATCACGCCGATAATGGCCCCATATTGGGCAAAACTGCTGCGGCCATAATTTGTGCCGCCGTGCCACATATTAGCGCGCCGCTTCTCGGCTTCCTGCCCTTCAACCACTACGCGGTAGGCCTGTTCGTGAATCGGCCCGTCGTTTTCGTCATTCATCGCGGCACCTTGTTAGTTGATATAGGCCCCTTTTCCCTTTCAATCCCACTCAATCTTGCCCTGTGGCGCCAACAAAGCGATCGAGCCCCTTCAGGAGCCAGTAGCAGACTGGGACAAGGATGATCAGCACAACGAAGCGCCCGATGCTCACTTCCTCGCTGCCTCCGCTGACCAGCATGGAGACGACCACGCCGGGCACCAGCAGCAGGCGCAGGATCCAGCGCACTGTGCGATACGCCTTCGACATCGATGCCCGGCGCTCCAAAGCCAGGCCGGCAAAGAAGGCTGCCACCACTGCTACTAGAGTCAGGAGGATCAGGACGCCGCTTGCCTCTTTGATTCCGACCAACGGCGCGCCCCTTGAAACAAGCATGGCAGTTCCGATTGTTACCAGTCCTGCGATGGGGTAGGCAGTGCAGATCACTGGGGACAGCAGCACGGTTGCAACGACTAACCCGCCTCCGCGGCCTTCGCCTGCGGCGCGCTTGCCGGCAGAATAGGCGAGGGAGTCCAGCACAGTCGAGCCAGTGAATTGCGCGCCGCGCGCGCCTTCCTGGTAATGGTCGTTCATCTTGTCGTCCTTGGTTCCCTTCCCGGTGCGGCAGCAGACCTTGGAATCGGGGCTGGTGCAATACCATTCGCTACTGACAGCGCCGACCCGACCGGTCGCGCGGGCCAGTCCTACCGTTCTACTTAATTACAATTTGGGACATACGGAATTCTGTCGATACGCACGCCGGAGACCGAACCGATGCCGGCCATCTGGACCCTTGCATAGGCATCCTTTTGTCTCTTGTGCATCCCCGAGAACCGCACGGTGCATTTCTCCGGAGTGCATTGGAGGGGGCCCTTGATACTGCCTGCCAGGCTACTGAAGTTGTAGCTCAGCCTCAACTCGTTCTTGTAGACAACCGGCGTCCACGCTATTACGAACGACCAGGTTCCCCCATCGCACTTGGACTCGCCTTCCTGCCTCAGATCCCTCACGTGAAACGCTGTGGTCGGTTTGGACGCGATCACCGCGGCCAAACTCGTATTGGCGAGGAGCACGCCTCCCAAGCTCAGCAGGGCTGCGAAAAATACCTTGATTGCCATTTTCATTTTTTTCTCCCTTAAAGGCACATGACATGGGTTAAGACTTCACCCCAATACACTAGGTCCAGATTGCCCGACGTGCCGACGCTGATGATTTGCTCGCCGCACCGGAAGCTGTCTGCGCCCAGGCCGTGACAAAGGAGCCGGGGCGAGCCGCACGGTGTGTTCCTTCCGCACATAGGAAGTATAAACGCCTTATTTCGCGAATACCACTACTCTACTGAAACTGCAACTTAGCGGCAATACTAGCGCCGCGAATCTGCTGGACTATTTCTACCGGCGCAGGCTATTCACCGACCGCCGCGGCGAGCCGCCGTACAGCTATCAGCGCGGTAGGTTGGGGTGAGGAACGAAGCCCAACATAATTCAAATAAAGTAAGTTCTATGTTCAAGTCAGCAAACATTAAATTTCTACTGCGCACGCCGTGTGGACCGTTCGCTGTTATCAAGAAAATAAGTTTCACCTGACACGCAGGCGGCTACCATGCGATAGCGGGCATGCGGTCAAACCGGTGGTGTGTTGGGGTTCGTCCCTCCCTTGCAGGGCGCACTGCCCGGTGCATCGGGCAGCCGCTTCGCTGGCGGCCAGCATGCTGGCCGAATTCCCCGCTGCGCCCCGCAACCTACGCCTTGAGTTACTCCCACTCAATCGTCGCCGGCGGCTTGCCAGAAATGTCATACACGACGCGATTGATGCCGCGAACCTCGTTGATGATGCGGTTCGAGACCTTGCCGAGCAAATCGTAGGGTAGCTCGGCCCAGTGGGCCGTCATGAAATCCGTGGTGACGACCGCGCGCAGCGCAACGACGTGTTCGTAGGTCCGGCCATCGCCCATGACGCCGACCGAGCGTACCGGCAGGAATACGGCGAATGCCTGTGCGACTTTATCGTACCAACCTGCGGCGCGTAACTCTTCGATGAAAATCGCGTCGGCGCGGCGCAGCAAGTCTGCATATTCTTTGTTCACTTCGCCGAGTATGCGCACGCCTAAGCCCGGGCCGGGGAACGGATGGCGATACACCAGTTCGCGTGCGAGACCAAGGGCGACGCCGAGTTCGCGCACTTCGTCTTTGAACAATTCGCGCAGCGGCTCGAGCAAACTCAGGTGCAAGGTTTCGGGCAGGCCGCCGACGTTATGGTGCGACTTAATGTTGTGCGCTTTTTTGGTTTTCGCACCGGCGGATTCGATCACGTCGGGATAGATCGTGCCTTGTGCGAGCCATTTCGCATTAGGCAGTTTCTTTGCTTCGCGCTGGAATACTTCCACAAATTCCGCACCGATTATTTTTCGTTTTTGCTCGGGATCGTTGACGCCCTTTAACTTGCCGAGAAAATCGTCGCTGGCGTCGACATGAATAATTTTTACGCCAAGATGCCGGCCAAAAGTCTCCATCACTTGCCTACCTTCGTTGAGCCGCAACAAACCGTTGTCGACGAATACGCAGGTGAGTTGCTCGCCTATTGCGCGATGAATCAACGCGGCAGCGACCGAAGAATCGACGCCACCGGATAAGCCCAGAATTACGCCGTCTTTGCCGACCTGCTCGCGGATGCGTGCGAGCGCTGCGGGAATGTAGTCAGGCATATTCCAATCGGATGGTAAACCGCAGACGCCGTGCACAAAGCGCGACAAGATCGCCTTGCCTTGCTTGGTGTGCGTTACCTCGGGATGGAACTGTACTGCGTAAAGCTTGCGCGCTTCATCCGCCATGCCGGCGATCGGCGTCGCAGCGTTGCTGGCGATGATTTTGAATCCGGGCGGTAGCGCCGTCACCTTATCGCCGTGGCTCATCCACACGTCGAGCAAGCCATGGCCCTCACTATTGATGCGATCCTGAATGTCACGCAACAGTGTTGAATGGCCGCGCGCGCGAATTTCCGCGTAGCCAAATTCCCGCACCAAGCCGTTTTCGACTTTACCGCCAAGTTGCGCCGCCATGGTCTGCATCCCGTAGCAAATGCCGAGCACGGGCACGCCGAGGTCGAACACGATGTTCGGCGCACGCGGTGTTTCGTCTTGCGTCACCGACGCCGGCCCACCCGAGAGAATTACACCGCGCGGATCAAATTCGCGGATAAATTGCTCGCTCACATCGTAAGGATGTAACTCGCAATACACGCCGCACTCGCGCACTCGCCGCGCGATAAGTTG
>JANNFT010000038.1:0-2715 GCA_031380185.1 Pseudomonadota bacterium | reverse complement strand
CCCACAGACCCATGGCGAGGATCGTCAGCGGCAGCGACGATCCGGAATTACCCATGATTATCAACGCAGCAAGCAAAACCCCGATCCCGACTGTCGCGACCAAGGCAGCGCCGAGTCTATCGACCGCCCTACCGGCAAAAGCGTTACCAAGTACACCGGCGACGCCGAACCATACCAGCAGTGCGCTCAATCCCGTCGGTCTGATTCCATGCATCTCGCCTAGTAACGCCGCAATATAGGTAAACAGCGCGTATTGTCCGGCCATGCTAAAAACGGTGATTGTTACGGCGAGCATCGGCGCTAATTGATGAAACAATCGCAGCCATAGTCGTAACGCCACGGCCGGTACCGTAACCCCGCTCGGCAACGTCTTGGCAATCGTCACTAGCGCCAGCAAACCCAGCGCAGCGACCAACCCAACGGCGCTATGCCAGCCGAATTCACAACCGACGTAGGTGCCTAGTGGCACACCAATGACGCTGGCAAAGCTAAAACCGGCGAACACTAACGCGATGGCGCGGCCGCGCCTTTTCGGCTCCACCAACTGCGCTGCAAGCGCCGCGGCATTCGGTGTAAATAATGCCGCGCCCACGCCGGCGAGCACCCTCGAGAGCACCAATATTGTGAAATTGGTCGCGAACGCGCCGATCAAGCACGCCAAGACAAAAACCGCGAGCCCGCCGAGCATCAATTTTCTGCGTTCGATCCGGCCGGCGGCCATTGCCAGTAAAGGCGCACCGATCGCCAGCGCGAGGCCATAGACGGTGACCAACTGGCCCGCCATTGCGACACTGGTTCCCAATCCGGTGGCAATCTCGGGCAAGATTCCCGCCACGATCAGCGAACCGGTCCCGACGGCGAAGTTCCCCAGCGTAAGTGCCCAAAGCTTGGTGTGGTTTATGCGCTCAACGATGTTGATTTCCTTAGCAAATTCAGCGACACTTAGAGCAGTTACAGAAGACACAATGAACCGCTTCCCGACAAAAGAAACGCATCATCGCAGTAATCGTAGCGAAACGTACGTGCGAAAACGCACAGAAAAAGTGTGACAAAAGTCACACTTTTTGCGGAAATTTGCAGCGCCGCGTTGTCCTCAAGAAGGCTCATGCCGGTCAGATTATGCGCTTTGAGCGCAGCAAAAGCGTGTCAAGCAGCCTTTGCCAGATTCCACCGTCATCTTGGCACTGACTGCAAACCTAAGGAAGCGTCCCTAACATCCATTCGGCTTCACAAGCCACTGCCACGAAGAATCGGGTGGGTATTGACCTTACATCCGCCTAGGCATATAACGCCTCTTATCAGGCGACCGAATGCATCCAAACGTGAATAAGTCACATTTTTCCTGTGCGGTGGCGCAAAGATTCGCTGCGCGAAGTAGTGGATAATGGGAACCATGGCAACAACGAAACTGGCAAGATGAACAACGTTACTAACATTTTTTTGTTGGGCAATACCCACGCATACCGTCAAAGTCCCGACGTTGCGCGTAGGAGCGGGTTAGCCAGCAATACTGCCCTTGCCCCAATAGGTATATTTGGGGGCTTGGGCGTCTTTTTTGCTGGCTTATGTCTCTCGTGGTCAGGCGGTATGCCGGGTTTTACCCATCCGCAAATCGTGGTCTCGGCGAGAAAGTTTTTGGGACATTTAACTAACTAATAGGAGATTGCAAATGTTGGCTAAAACATTGGTATCAAGTGTAGTTCTCGGAATAGGCCTGTTGGCATCCCCGGTGTTCGCTGCGGACAACCCCCTGTCCCCGGCTTACAACACGGCGCAGCAGAAGAAGTATTTCATGGAGTTTTGCAAAATCGACTTGAACAGCGATGGCATGGTCTCGATGGAAGAGTATTTGAACAAAGGGAATCCGTTGGCCCCCGGCTACGACAAAAATCCCAAGCTGACCGCCAAATTGGAAGCCTGGAAAGGCATGGCCGGTGAGGGCAAAGAAGTCGACGCGACCAAGTTCGTCGCCTATATGGATACGCACAATCCGCTGAGCCCGTCCTTCAAGAAGTAACTCGTGCCGCGTAAGCATTCGCGCTTACGCACAATCTACGCGGCTTACTCGGCCGCGAATTGCCCCTAGGCTTGCCCGATTCGGGTTACCTAGGGGCAATTTCCTTTTGCTGGTTCGCAAACGTGATCGTTTTAGGCAAAAATGTCTTCGCTTTCGACAATCGAGATTGCTTCTAGGAGGCTCTGAATAAGTTCGAGCTCTGAGTGTGACCTACTTTGCTAAAGAGGGATTCCCTGTGACTATTTTGCGCCGCTGCGTTTAGCCGCAACGACCCGCCGTTGGTAGCGTTCGCGCCGAGTGTGAATAAGTCACAGTTTTTCTGTGCATTAGCGCAATGATTGATTTTTTGGCCAAGCCGATGATGGGAACCATAGCAGCACACCACCAGACACAGGAGACCAACATGACACACATTCATCCCCACATCGACTTCAATTTCGTCAATGTTCTGCTGCGCTGGCTGCAAGCCTACTATGTTCACAAGCTCGAGCGCTATGCGGCGACTCACAACTCAACTTGTTTCCGTTAGTAAGATCTGGCTCAACCTGTTCCAGATCGTCATTCAACGTCAACTCACCCAAGGAGATACCACCATGCTGACCCGCGAAACCCTAGCCGTTGTGATCGCCGCCGTTGCCGCGATGAGCTTTAACGCCCAAGCCGCCGAGCGTCAAACCAATCCGTTGCATCCGGCTTAC
>JANNFT010000344.1:0-9044 GCA_031380185.1 Pseudomonadota bacterium | reverse complement strand
GGAAGTCCTTGATCAAGCCAAGCGACGGTCTGACGCAGAACTTCCAAATCAACGCTGTGCATCCTTATTTCCTTACGCCGTGATACCGGGTTTGAACGGCATCTTGCGTACGCGCTTGCCGGTGGCGGCAAAGACAGCGTTGGAAATAGAAGGCGACACCAACGGCACACCGACTTCACCCAAGCCGCCCGGGTTCCGGTTGCTAGCGACAAAGTGAATGTCGATAGGCGGAACTTCGGCCATGCGCGGGATGTAGTATTGATGGAAGTTGGTTTGTTGAACCACGCCGTCCTTGATGGTGATTTCGCTGAAAGCATTCTGGAACCCGCTTACCACGCCAGACTGAATTTGCTGGTGAGCGATATTGGGGTTGATCAGAATACCGGCGTCGACCGCGTAGGTCATCTTGTGCACTTTGATCTTACCGTCGGACTTGACTTCGATTTCGGAAATCAAGCAACCGTAGGTCTCGTAGCACTCGATCATTGCGACGCCATGGAAGTGACCGGCGGCCAACGGTTTGCCGTAACCGGCACGATCCGCAGCCAAGTCGATCACGCCGAGGTATAGTGGCTTGTCGCGCAACAGGATACGGCGATAAGCAACTGGATCCATACCAGCAGCAGCAGCCATTTCGTCAACCATCACTTCTTGCGCGAACGCGTTCAGGTTGTTCGACACGGCACGCCAGTAACCGACGCGCTGACCGGTGTCGACCATCACCGACGACAGATGCCAGTTCGGCACGTCGTACGGGAAGTTTTCAGCGGCTTCCAACATGAATGGATCGACACCTTTTTGCACGGCGCCGGGGAACATACGTGAGGAGATCGAAGGCGATGCGATCTTGTATTTGTAAGCCGACGGCATGCCGTTGGAATCCAAACCGACTTTAATCGTCTGCAAGCTAACGGGGCGATAGGAGTCGTTCATCATGTCGTTTTCGCGCGACCAAATGGTCTTGACCGCCACGCCCGGCATCGCTTTAGCAATAACCGCAGCTTGCGCAATAAAGTCCATTTCAATCTTACGACCGAAACCACCACCCAGATACGTCGTGTGGATGTTGATCTGCTCAGGCTTGAGACCTGTTGCAGCGGCAACGGTCGGCGGCACCAGGGTTTGGAACTGCGTCGGCGCCCAAACTTCTGCGCTGTCAGCCTTTACCAGAACCGTCGCGTTGAGCGGCTCCATCGCACTGTGGGCGAGGAACTGCAGTTCGTACGCGCCTTCTAAGGTCTTCGCCGCGCTAGCGAGTGCGGCATTGACGTCACCGCGAGCTTTGACTTCAACGCCGTCGGTCGCCGCGCCATCGGCCAACATCTTGGAGATACCCTCGCTGCTCAGCGTGGCGTTCTTGCTGATGTTCCACTTGATGGCGCCCTTGGTCAGCGCTTGTTTCGCGTTCCAATAGCTATCGGCGATCACGGCCACGCCATTGGTGTAAGTATCGTTGAACTTAACGACTTTCTTGGCGCCTGGGGAGGCCATCATTGCGGCTTCGTCGAAACTTGCAACTTCGCCACCGATAACGGGACACATTTCCACTGCGGCGATCATCATGCCGGGAACTTTAACGTCGATACCGAATTCAGCGGTGCCATTCACTTTATAGGGTGAATCGAAACGCTTCAGCGGCTGGCCGATGATCTTCCACTGGGAAGGATCTTTCAACTTTGGCTCTTTCGGCTCGGCTTGCTTCATTGCGCCGGCAGCTAACGAACCGTAGCTGGCTTTCTTGCCGCCTGGGCCCATTACATAGCCCTTGCTGGTGGTAAGTTGGCTGGCGTCCATTCCCCACTCGGCGGCAGCAGCGGCAACGATCATCTCGCGTGCAGCAGCGCCGGCTTGACGCAGGTAGGTGAACCCGTCGCGAACGGACGTAGAACCACCCGTCAACTGGGCGCCGAAAATACGGTTGATGTAGGGTGCGGCTGCGGGCGGTATACCGACTTGCAGATCATTCAGGTCGATATCCATTTCTTCGGCGACCAGCATGGGCATTGAGGTGTAAACACCTTGGCCCATTTCGGAACGCGAAGCGTAAATGCTGACCTTGTTGTCCTTGGAGACACGGATCCACGCGTTCGGCGCGAATGCATCACCGGGAAAGTCAACCAGGCGGCTGGTGCCATGGGAAACGGTAACGGCGCCGGCGTTCGGCACACGCAAACCGAGGATAAATGCGCCACCGACGGCAGCGCTGCCTTGCACGAATGCACGACGGCCTTGATTAGATACTGTAGTTTTCATGATCGGTATCCTTATGCGAGTTGGGCCGCGCGTTTGATGCCCGCGCGAATCCGGTCATAGGTACCACAGCGGCAAAGGTTGCCATTCATCGCGGCGGTGATGTCTGCATCGCTGGGGTTCTTGTTTTGAGCCAACAATGCCGCTGCCGACATCATTTGGCCGGACTGGCAGTAACCGCACTGCACTACGTCCAACTCAAGCCATGCTTTTTGCACCGGATGGTTGCCGCCTAGTCCTTCGATTGTTGTGATTGACTTGCCGGCTACCGCGGAGACGGGCGTCACGCAGGAACGCGTGGCCACACCATCAACGTGTACCGTGCAGGAACCGCACTGCGCCATGCCACAACCGAATTTTGTGCCGGTCATGCCTAACGTGTCGCGAATCACCCACAGCAACGGCGTATCGGGCGATACGTCGGCGCTATGCGACGATCCATTTACTTTGAGACTAATTGCCATTTAAGTTCTCCTTTTGAAATGAACTGCTTTTATTGCTCTTTGCGAAACAAGACTCACAACACAAACGGGTTATGATCATTCGAAGTCAGGCGCGACGCCAGAGCGTAGATTGCGCGGCTGCTCTCCTCCTTCAGACATCCCAATTTGAAAAAAGTTATTTCCTCGTGGCAAGCGCGCAAAGCAGTTTTACCATGCACACCTGAAGGAGTGGGATATCGAAAGATTCAACCGCTATGATACTCTGAACCGAGGCTTGAGTGTCAAGCGCATGGCTTTGTTTTTGTGGGCAACATTAACGAAACGCAGCAAAGCTCGAGGGAGTTTTGCCGAATGATCGATACGATCATTTTTGTACCTGGCTTATACTCTAAACCCAACTTTCGCATTAAGTTCATTGCGCAACATTATGAAATCATGAAATTCTTAACTCCATCAGATGCCGAGCAGGCATTTTACGAAGCATTCGAGATCGGCGAAATCAACGCCATGATGGCTGTTTGGTCGAAGGACGAAGACATTACTTGCATTCATCCGCACGGTCCGCGTTTGATTGGGCGTAGCGCCGTTGAAGCGAGTTGGCGCGGCATATTGAACGCGAGCATCGGCTTGCGGTTTCAGCTTAGCGATATTCGCGAGTTTGTCGACCAGGGCCTCACGATCCGAATATTGTACGAAAACCTTTGGCTGCCCGGCGAAAAGGCGCCGCGCCCGGCTATCATCGCGACCAACGCGTACCGCTACAGTAAACGCGGTTGGAACATGGTGCTGCATCACGCCAGCCCGGCGCCGCAAGGCGATTCCGAGAACGGCGGCGCGGCGCTGTTGCATTAACGTCGATGCCGCGAAAGACAGCGCAACGTCAACCGATTAGAATATCGGTTTTCCGAAAATTAATTTCATGAACGTTCTCGATCAATTCAAGCTAAGTGGAAAAGTCGCGCTCGTCACCGGCGGTTCGCGCGGCCTCGGCCTCGAGATGGCCGTTGCCCTTTCGCAGGCCGGCGCAAAAGTCGCACTGATGGCGCGGCGTGAGAAATATTTCGACCAAGCGCGCGCCGAGTTGCCCGACGCCCTTTGCGTGCTGGGCGATGTCAGCAGCGAAGCCGACGTTCGGCGCGTCGTCGTCGAAACCAAACAAAACCTCGGCGAGATTGGCATTCTCATCAACGCTGCGGGTATCGCCTGGGGCGCACCGGCATTGGAAATGCCCGCGGAGAAATTTCGCGAAGTGATGCAGGTCAACGTCGACGGCACGTTCTATGCGTGTAAAGCCTGCGCACCGGACATGATTAAGGCCGGTTACGGCAAGATCATCAACATCGCATCGATCGCAGGAATAATCGGCGAGCCGCCGGAGATTCTCGACGCCGTCGGTTACAGCGCCAGCAAAGCGGCGGTGATTATGTTGACGAAGGATTTGGCGGTGAAATGGGGCCGCTTCGGCATTCGCATCAACGCCATCGCGCCGGGATTTTTCCCGACCAAAATGACGGAAAAAAATCTGCCGAAGATCGAACAATTGATCAACGCGCGCACGCCGCTCGGACGCGCCGGGCGCAACGGCGAAATCGGCGGCGCCGCGCTGTATCTCGCCAGTCCCGCGTCAGATTATGTAACGGGCCAAACGCTCGCAGTGGATGGCGGAACAACGGTATAAGTATCGGCCTGAGAGGCAATGGCCCGAGGCCACCCGGTATCAGCGCGGCTTTCGAAGCATTCATGCCGGAGAGCAAAGATAGGTGTGCTTCTTGGAAGCATAGGTAAACGGATCACTACCAACATGTCATCCTGAGCAACGCGAAGGATCTGCTTTATCGTGCGGCGGCAAAGGCATAACAGCAGATCCTTCGTTGCGCTCAGGATGACAGTGTTTCAGAATATTTATTACGATCAAAATTTGAGGAGCAATACATGTCTGAAAAATTTCTAAGCGGCCGCGTTGCCGTCGTCACCGGCGGACGCCGTGGCTTAGGCAAAGCGATGGCGCTCGCATTAGGCGAAGTCGGCGCAAAGCTGGCGCTGGTGGATAACGAATCTTCCGCCGATGCGGTGAACGAGGCAAAGACCAAGGGCATCGAAGCGAAGAGTTTTACCTGCGACGTGAGTAACGCAAAGAATGTCGAAGCCTGCGCCAAAGAGATCGTCGACCATTTCGGCAAAGTAAATATTTTGATCAACGCCGCCGGCATCGTGATTCGCAAAACCACCCGCGATCTGTCGGTCGACGAATGGGACCGCGTCATCGGCATCAATCTATCCGGCGCGTTTTATTTTTCCAAGGCCTTGATCCCACACATGCGCGGCCAAGGCTACGGGCGCATCATCAATATCTGCTCGGTGATGGCTCACGTCTCGACCGCCGATCGCGTGGCCTACAACGCCAGCAAAGCCGGCCTGCTTGCGATGACGAAGGCGCAAGCGCTGGAACTCGCGCAAGATAACATCACCGTCGTCGGCATCAGCCCCGGCGCCTTTAACACCGACATGACCGCCGCGCTGCGCGCCGATCCCGCACGCAATGCGACCTTCATGGACGCCACACCGATGCGCCGCTGGGGCGAGCCAGACGAGATCGGAAAATTAGCGCGCTACATTTGTTCAATCGATGCAAGTTACATCACCGGCACCGACATCGTGATCGATGGCGGTTGGCTGGCAAGCGGAGTTTAGTCCAAACAACAGTCGCCACCCGAAGTCCCATTAGGCGGCGTGATGTTCGAGTAGTAAACTACCACGCATGAAAGTTAAGGATCTCATTGCGTTATTGGAAGGCGATGGTTGGGTGTTGATCCGTACATAAAGGGAGCCATCGACAGTTTCATCATCCGAATAAATCGGGAACGGTTACGGTGTCAGGAAAGCCAAGTGTTGATATTCCCATCGGCACGCTCAGTAGTGCGTTAAAGCAAGCGGGATTAAAGAAATAGGAGTCGTCGTTATGCGATATTTGGTTATTTTGGAACAAGGTCCTAGCTCGTTTGGCGCCTACGTACCGGACCTTCCTGGATGTGTGGCGGTAAGTGACACACGCGAAGAAGTGCTCACGCTAATTAAGGAGGCAATTGAGTTCCATCTCGAAGGACTGGAGCAAGAGGGTCTATCTATTCCGCGCCCCGCCTCATCCAGCGCGCTGGTCGACGTACGAGCCACCTAATTCCCAGCTCATCAAGAGAACGCAGCACGCAATGCATCGCCGCTTTAAAGCCGGTGTTAACCCGAACATTTTCTTTAGGAAATTTAAGTGACTTTATTGCCTCTCATCGGCATCACCATGGGCGACCCGTCGGGTATCGGGGCGGAAATTACTTGCAAGGCGCTGATAGATTTGCCGGCGGCGGAACGCTCGCGCACGGCGGTTATTGGCGATCCGCATTATCTGGAGCGCGCAAATAAATTAGTAAACGGCGGCCTCAAATTCGGCAATGCCACGACGCCATTCACCGACGGTACCGTACCGGTTTTCGAAGTCAATGTCGATCGCGAGCACGTGCAGGACAGCAAAGTTTGCGCCGCATCCGGCGATGCCGCCTATCGCTTCATCGATCGCGCCGTCACCGCCGCACTTGCCAAGGACATCGCCGTCATCGTTACCGCGCCGCTGAACAAAGAAGCGCTGCATCTGGGCGGCCATCATTTCGAAGGTCACACGGAATTGCTCGCGCATCTTACCGGCGTAAAATCGTCCTTCATGTTGTTGGCTTCCGAAAAATTATCGTCGATTCACGTTTCAACCCATGTATCTCTCGCCGGCGCGGTGAAGCGCGTGACGCCGGAGCGCGTCGCCGCGACCATTCGCGCCGGCAACAATCATCTGAAACTGATGGGCATTAATTCCCCGCGCATCGCCGTGGCGGGATTGAACCCCCACTGCGGCGAGAATGGTTTGTTCGGCAACGAGGAAGCGGAGCAAATCAACCCCGGGATAAAAATCGCGCAAGCCGAAGGCATAAATGTCACGGGCCCACTGTCCGGCGATACGGTTTTCTATCGTGCGATGAAAGGCGAGTTCGATTTGGTCGTTGCGCAGTATCATGATCAAGGCCACATTCCGACCAAGCTAATTGCATTTGATACGACGGTCAATGTTTCCCTCGGGTTGCCGATTTATCGCACCTCGGTCGATCACGGCACGGCATTCGACATTGCCTGGCAAGGCAAGGCGGACTATGTAAACCTGAACGCCGCCATCGCCTACGCGCGCCGCATGGCGGCGGGCATTCAAGCGTAACGCTGTTTGCATCCATGGCGTCGAAGCTCAAGATCGCGATCATCGCCGACGATCTGACCGGCGCGATGGATGCGGCGGCGCCATTCGCGAAACGCGGCGCCCATACGCGAGTGATGTTCTGCGAAAATCCATCCTCGGACGAATTGCTCAACGCGCCGGAAATTTTGGCGCGCAGCACCGACAGCCGTCACCTCGATCCGGTCAGGGCGATTCAGCGCGTTCATCTTGCGTTGTCCGATCTGGAAGACCGCTTACCGTTCAAAAAAATTGATTCGACGCTACGCGGCAACATCGTCGCGGAATCCTTGGCCGTACTGGACGCCAGCGGTCGTCGCCACCTATTGATTACACCGGCGTTTCCCGGCCAGGGACGAACGTTCCGTGGCGGCGAAGTATTCATCCACGGCGTCGCACTCGCCGACACCGCGATCGCAAAAGATGCGCTGTCGCCACCACTCGCGATCCCGTTGGCGATGGCGTTTGGCGGCAAGCTGGGGGTAATGGTGCACGAAATCGAGCACCCGTTTCAATTGCGCTTAGAGCCCGGCGACGCGATCCATGTCTATGTTGTCGACAGCGAAAACGACGATGAATTATTGCAGTTGGCGCGTTTCGCCCTCGCCCATCGCGATGAAGTTGTCGTCGCCGGCGCCTCCGGCCTCGGCAATGCGCTCGCGACGGCGATTTACGGCGGAACCTCGGACCTTAAAGTGCGACGCGATGCGCAACCGTTGCTTTATATTGTCGGTTCGCGTACGCCACAAAGCGCAGCGCAATTGGAACGCATTGTCGACTGCGGTGCGCAACTAATCGTCATCGAAAGCCGCGACGGACATATCGAACTCGAACCTGCCCTGCGCGCCGTGGCGCGGCTCGACCCCAGTGCGCCCGCCTACGTCCTGACATTGCGCCAGCGCGACAAAATCGCGCCCGATGCGCCATTGGTTGCCAACGCCCTGGCGAGGCTCGCCCACCAACTGATCAACGTGATCGATATTGGCTCGATCGTTGTCACCGGCGGCGATACGGCGCAGGCCTTAATGGCCGAACTCGCTATCGCGTCCGTCGATCTCGCCGGCGAATTGTTGCCGGGGATTGCGGTCGGCATCGTGCCGCACCGCAAGCGCAATTTCAAATTGGTCACAAAGGCCGGCGGCTTTGGAGATCCAGAATTATTCGTGACCTTAATGCACAAATTGAAAACCAAATGAAATTCGATAACCTCACAATCGAGGTGCGCGATCACGTATTGTTCATGGGCTTAAATCGACCGGCAAAACGCAACGCGTTCGATCTCGATCTTTACCAATCGCTGTCGCTCGCCTACGCCGAACTGGAACGCAATCAGGATTTACGTTGCGGTGTGTTGTTCGCCCACGGCAACCACTTCACCGGCGGGATCGATTTACCGCAGTGGGCGCCGCGCTTTGCCGAGGGAAAGTTTATCAACCCGGCAGAGGGCGGCATGGATCCGCTCGCCCTCGATGAAAACAAAACCGTCAGCAAGCCCATCGTGATGGCGGTTCAAGGCTGGTGTTTGACCATCGGCCTGGAATTATTGCTTGCAACGGATATTCGCGTTGCCGCCGATAACACGCGCTTCGCGCAGATCGAACCGAAACGCGGCATTTACGCCATCGGCGGCGCAACGGTGCGGCTGCCGCAAGAAATAGGCTGGGGCAACGCGATGCGCTATCTACTCACCGGTGACGAGCTCAGCGCCACAGAAGCGCTTCGCCTCGGCTTGGTGCAAGAAGTCGTTCCGTTCGGCACACAACTTTCCCGTGCGACGGATATCGCCGTCACCATCGCAGCCCAGGCGCCGCTGGCCGTGCAGGCGACGTTACGCTCGGCGCGTATCGCCCGCAGTCAAGGCGCACCGGCCGCGATCGCGCGACTCGCGCCGGACATGGCGGCGCTGCTGCAAAGCGAAGATGCGAAAGAAGGGATACGCTCGTTCATCGAGCGGCGCGACGGGAAGTATGTTGGACGATAACTTCAACTACTGTCATTGCCGCGAAGGCGGGGAATCCATACTGAAGTAGCAGTAGCGAAAGCGCAATGGATTCCCGCCTTCGCGGGAATGACAGTAGTTGAAGTTA
>JANNFT010000287.1:0-1793 GCA_031380185.1 Pseudomonadota bacterium | reverse complement strand
TTCAAACAATGTCACCTCGAACGACGTGCCTTTGCCGGTGCGCTCGCGTTGATACAGCGCGGTCAAAATGCCGCTGAACGCATACATGCCACCGGCGATATCCGCGACTGAAATTCCCGACTTGGCCGGCTCGGCTTTCGTCCCCGTCACAGACACCACGCCGGTCTCGCACTGCACCAACAAGTCATAGGCTTTCTTGTCGGCATAAGGCCCGTCGCGCCCGTAGCCCGACAGATCACACACGATTAAGCTTGGATATTGCGTGGTCAGCTCGGCTGCGGATAAGCCTAAGCGGTCCGACGCCCCCGGCGCAAGATTTTGGATAAAGACATCGGCCTTACTCAATAATTTATTGAAGATATTTCGCGCTTCCTCATGTTTCACATCAAGCGTTAAACTTTCCTTGGATCGATTCAGCCAGACGAAATGAGACGATTCGCCATTCACGGTCTTGTCATAAGCCCGAGCGAAATCGCCTACTTTGGGACGTTCGATTTTAATGACGCGAGCACCAAGGTCGGCGAGCTGGCGAGTGGCGAAGGGAACGGCGACGGCTTGTTCGAGCGCGATGACGGTGATGTCTTGTAATGGAAGCATTTTCTAAACTTAATAATTGATTTATTTGGAATGATAGCGGTTCGCAATCCTGCCGCAAAGCACCTGAGGCAATCAAACGTTAAAACGCCCTAAATAGCCATCAGCCGTGGACATTGTCGAGCTAGTTTTCCCGACTTTCATGTCGACCTGATTTCTTGTTCGGCCGTTCTATACTGAATGTAAGAACAAGAAGGAATCGAATCATGGCCTACATGCAACGAATCTCAATAAAAGCATGGCTTACTGCGCTTCTGCCAATCGCTACTGTTGGCGCTTCCGGTCTAGCTTTTCTAGACCTAAAACAGCGGGAACTTATCTTTCGTCCCGACAAACAATCTTGGGAAGGCGTCGGCCTGACCGACCTCGCCTTTCAAGAACTCTGGATTCCACTCGCGAACGGCGTTGCAGACAAGCCCGGCATTCATGCTTGGTGGCTCCCTGCCGAATGCGTCGACGCGCCGGCGATTCTTTTTCTGCACGGCGCCTGTTGGAATTTAAGCTGGCACGTCGAGCGCATCCAAAAATGGCAGGCGATGGGCTTTGCCGTGCTCGGGATCGACTATCGCGGCTTCGGCCAAAGCCCCGGTGATCTACCGACCGAGGCCGGCGTTTACGAAGACGCCCGGCGCGGCTGGGAACGTTTGAAGCAACTGGCGCCTTACGCCTCGCAGCGCATGATCTACGGCCATTCCCTCGGCGGCGCGATCGCCATCGAACTCGCGACACGTTACCGGGACATAGACGCAGTCATAGTCGAATCCACCTTCACGTCGATCCGCGATATGGCAAGGGTGCAAACGAGCGCTGCGCGCTGGCTACCGGTCGGCGCGATCCTGAATCATCGCTTCGATTCACTCGCTAAGGTCGGCAAATTGGATGCACCGATTCTGTTTTTGCACGGCACCGCCGACGACGTCGTGCCGCATCGCATGAGCGAAGCGCTTTACGCGGCAGCGCGAGCGGCGAAGGAAATAGTGCTGTTTCCAGAATTGGGCCATAGCAATATCCCAACGGATTCTTTTCCGCGTTACCAATTTGCCGTGCAGCAATTTATTGATGGTATCACCCGATCCTAAACTGCGACGTCCCCGCGAAGGCGCGCACGCGGCGTCGTTTCCCCGCCTTCGATGCAATTACACGACGCCGATGCATAGTCTGATAGGCAATGGCCCGAGGCGAACCCGTATCCATGCGCC
>JANNFT010000276.1:0-10917 GCA_031380185.1 Pseudomonadota bacterium | reverse complement strand
CCCTCTCTCACCCCTGATTTCTACAATTATAAGGGTGGAGTTACAGCCTTTCTAGGAGTTGTAGCTCCCTCTCTCACCCCGGATTGCTACAATGTAATTCGATATTCACCCGTTGCAATTCATGTTGTAGGTGCCTCTCTCACCCCGGATTGCTACAATTGGCCGCCCCAAGATGCCCGCCCAGCCTAGGCTGGGCGGGATTTTCTCCGTTCAAAAATCGTTCAAAAAAGCAGCAATTGTTGCGCTGGTACCTTTTTTTCTTGAAAAAGCGGCATCCCAACCAGCAGTTTCATGCTAGCAAACTGCTTTTCCGTTACTGTCAGGCAGCGCACGGAACCTTCTGGCGGGAGATTATCGACGAGCCGTTTCAGGTGTTTTTTCTCGGCATCGTTGCCATTTAGAATTCGGCCATAGATGGAAAATTGAATCATGTCATAACCGTCATTCAACAAGAATCGACGGAATATTGTGTAAGCGCGGCGCTCCGCTTTTGTTACAACTGGCAGGTCGAAGAGAACAAGCATGCGCATATATCGTCGTGTCTCGGCGCTCATCGCGCTTCACTCAGCGCGATGCTGCTGCAAACCAATAAGCGTAGGGAGTTCCAGCACACTTGCGCCCCCGCCATCATAGATGCGTACCAAGCTTTCCACTGTCTGCTCGATAGCCGACAATGCGGACATTACCCCGCGAGGCATCCCCACGTCCGTGTTGAGCAGCGCGACAAGCGCTACTTTATCTGTGGGTTGTAGTTCACTATCATCATGATTGGTTTGCGTTGCGACAAACAGATCGACCAAAGGCCGAAAGGGCTCAATCAAGTCGTCGGCCAAATTAAAAGCATTTTGTTCGCTGGCATGAAATAAGCCAAGCGAGGGCAATAGGCCATGTGCAACCAAACCTCGCGCAATCGTGCCGCGTAAGACCGCATAACCATAATTCAGCGCCGCGTTGGTCCACCGGTCTTGGCTACGATGAAAATTTGCGTCAAAGAGTTTTGGAAAATAAAAGGCCGCTGCCTGCCCCTCAAGGTTTTCTGTATCGCCAGAGCGAATTCGGCGCGCATAAGATTCAAGGCGATCGTGGCCATGAGCTCCAGCGAGCTTAAGGCATTCCGCTTGATTGCTAATTTTACTGCGTACGATTGCCGCCCATGTCTGTTTGGCAACGGTTTTTGGCAATTCCAGTTGCAAACGCAACATTCGCGTCGCTCGCGAATGTTGCAGAAACGGCAGAAAAACGCCCGAAGGTTGATGATTTTCGCCGGTAGCAAACAAACTGATGCCATATTCCGCGCAAGCGGAAAGAACAGAATGTGTCAGCGTAATCTCGCGGTGGTTGAGCACAACCACCGCAATATCCTCAAACGGTACGAAAGCCGTGGCTTCTTGCTCAATAGCCAATGAAAAATGCTCGCGCTTGAGCTTTGCGGGCTTAGAGATCATGACGCTACGCCAGACCACGGCGTTTCTCCGGCGGGGCGGGGTAGATATTGCCGAGGACATCCACGTTGAATCTTTCCAGCTTGGCTGCCATTTTTACCCCGATACCTTCGATCAAGCCGCGTTTATCGTTTGGTATCGGTTTGCCGTAGTCTTTTTTGTATAGCGCCAAGCTGGCTGTTTTTTCGCCATAAGCATACCGATCATGTAACGCGACGTTTATTGCGGCTGTACCGCTATGACATCCTCTGTAGTAACCAAAAATGGTATCACCGCTTCTTTGTGTGACGCGTAACAGATCATTTGGGTACAACGAAAAACAAAATGAGAAGCTGTCATCAATTTGTGTCCATTCGCCTTCATCCTTGAATGCGACAACAGCGCGATTCGGTAGCACCTTCGCCACACTGTGATGGACATAAACAGGCACGAGGTGAAACTTGCTGGCTTTAGAAAAAACATCTACGCGCAGCATGCTGTCATTTCTAGCGATGCCTCCGCGCACCGGAATGCCGGAGAGTTTATCGATCATCATCGTCACGGTGCGCACGATGGGGCCGGTCGGATTGCCGGTCTTGTCCGGTTTGCGCGGCAGCGCGCGCAGGCGTTCGATTTCGGTCTGCTCGACAGTGGTCAGCGCGCGCTTATCCTTGCCACGTCCCGCACTTGCTTCGATTTCTTTTGCGCGTTTTTCTCTCGCGTCACGGTGAGTCAGCCAATCGCGAATTGCCGCGTAGAGTTTTTCGTTGCGGTGCGGATCAACGAGGTTATCGAGGTCTTTTACGGTGAGGCTGTGTACAGGCACTTTTTGCGTGACACCGCCTTGCGTCTTGAGTCGGTCCGGCTGGCCGTAGATGGTTTCCTTATGCGCCGCGCCGCTGTTGCGCCGCTGGGGCGCACGTGAGACGAACAGCGGGCGTAATGTTTCCAGTGCTTCGGGCGGATATGTGCCGAGACGTTCCATCTCGGTGCGCAGCGGGGCCGGATCGTCGATACTCAATCGTGCCTTGAGTTCGTCGCGGAAATACGGCCATGGGTCGGGGAAGTGCTCTTTCATTTGCTGGAACATCGCGGGATTTACAATCTCGCCCGTTTCCACATCCACGAAACCTTCGCGTACCTGCTCGAGTTCCTTCCGCCGCGAGTAGTCGGACAATCGCTTGACCATGCGATGACTGCACGCGGCGACCACGGCAGCATCCAGGGCATGATGGCGGTCGCTGTCACCGCGCACTTTGACCAGTCCCCAGCGGGCGCGCAAGAAGGCGGTCATCTGCCCGCTGAGCACTACGCAACGCTTGGCTTCGCTGTCCTCATGCAGTTGCAGATATTGCTCGACATAGTTCTTGAAGAAGCGGCAGATGTAGCGGGTATCGTTGAGGTTGCGTTCGCGAAATTCTCTGGATTCATTTTCGCCGAAATCTTTGCGCAACAGGCGGCTCCGCTTGGCGAGGCGGTAGGCCTTGTTACCTTCAACGTAGCCGACGAATTGACGCCAGCGCTCGCTGTTGTTCTTGCCGTCCAGATATTCGTAAGGCGTCATGTTGCCCTTGTTGCGGTTTTCGCGTGCTAGCACCAGCACGCGGTTGTTCTTGCTGTCGTCGTAACTGCGCGAGTAGGGCAAGGCGTGATCTATCTCGACATAGCCGGCTTCAAACAGGCGATGAATATCGATTGGCTCGACGGAATAGGCGCATTTGCCTTGTTGTTCGCGGTAGAGTTGGTATTTCTCGAACTCCTTGCCTTTGACTGCGCCGACGATGTTGAACTCGCTGGCGAACAGGGCTTTGTCCTTTTCGTTGCGGTCACGATAGTCATCCTGTGCTTTTTTGACCTCTCTGCGTTCATCATACGGGCGCGACAAATCCCGCGCCATTTCGATATGAACTTCGTGCGGCGAGCCGTACTCGCGGATGAGCGCGTTGACTACCTTGCGCGCTTGATTGAGCGCGCGCAGCACTACGGGGTTACGCGGGATGTCCATGTTCTCGTCGAACTTCATCCGCCCATTTTTATCGCGCCCGGAATAGAACGGCGGCAGGTATTTGTGTTCGCCTTCGCCGACCTTGTGCAACTGGCTGTGGTGGTAGCCCGCCTTCTCGCACGCTTCGTCGTAGCGAAGCCCGGATTCCATGTGCGGCAGGATGTTGTAGAGCGCCTTGAGGGAAAGGTTGCTGAATTTGTCGAAACGGACGGTGAGCAACGCATCCACCATCTTCGCCTTGTTCGGGAAATCGAGTTTGCCGAGTTCACGTTCGACTTCCTCATCTTCTTTGTACACGGATAACACCCTAGCGATTTCATCGAGCAACTGCGGCTTGCCTTCCAGCGCGTCGATGGATATTTTCTGCCATTCGCCGCCCAGTTCGGCATCCTTCAGCGTCTTGCGCAATTCCTGCCAGCCGGGAAGCTTGGCGAGCTTTTCGTCTTCAGGGTCTTTGGCTTTCTCCTCAGATTTTTGGCGCTCGCTCGGATAGGCAAGTCCGGCGAAACGGAAGTCTTCAGACAAACCCGCTTTGACCAGGGCTTTGCGCAACTGCTTGTAGGAAAAATCGCTCGCAAGCTGATACGGGAGCGGCAACGCAATGCGCCGCTCTTCTGGAATGAGCGGGCGCATCTTGCCATCCATCACGATGCGCAGATTATTGAGGCGAGTGAGCCAGACGTGGCGCTCGGCGGTGAAGCTGGCCTTGGGCGCGCGGTATTCGATTTTCTCGAATGTGCACTTGCCCAGCATTTTGAGCAGCGCTTCGCCGGATAATGCTGGTTCCTGTTTCCAGAATAGGCCGCTCTTTTTGTCGCCGTTGCCGAGGAGGGTTGCTTCAAATTCCGCTCCAGCGTGCGGATTGCCGAATTTACGTTGTTGCTCGAATAATATTTTTAATTCGTCGGCAAGCAGGATGCGCGAAAGCGCCTTGCTGTAATCGCCGCGCTTGTTTCGCTGCGCACGGGGGAATTCCTTTAGCACCATTTCGGCCGCGGTGTGGTAGTTTTTCTCAAGCATCAGCTTCTTGGTGCCCGCAAGTCCCTTTTTAACCCTACCGCCTTCGTTATCGTTTTCAGCGGCTTTTTCTTCGGCTTTACTGATCCAGTGAAAACCGCGATGCTTGCACAAGTGATAAATCGCCCGCGCCCATTCTTCGGCGTCGAGTTTGCGGTCAAGGGCGTCCACCCGCAATTGCCAGGGGCGCGCAGCAGGCGTGCCTTTCTCGGGTGAATGCTTGAATAAATTGATATCGGCTATCATGCCTTCGCGCTTAAGGGTTCTCGCCAGTTTGGTCAGGCGCCATGCGCGGCGGCGCAGTCGGCGGCGCAGCAGTCGTGCCATGCGGCGCGCTAGGTTGAGCGATTCTCCTTTGTCCGCCGTTTCCGCTTTATCGAAACAGCGCACACCCAGATCAATAATGCGGTTTTCGCCGAGTACCGCCCAACCAACCGATGCGATACCAATGTCCAAGCCGAAGGTCAGCGGATCAGTTGAAGTCTTGCGTTCCATAGACAACTCCCTTAAGATGAAGTCATTGTTGCAATCCGGGGTGAGAGCCGTTGCTACAATAAGTTAAATCGAAAGATTTGACGTACCCGCCCGAGGGGGCAACCCCTCGGGCTTTTAATTTTTGGCCTTCACTAAATCTTCGTAGTCAGTTGGTACTTTTCGAGGAGCACTAAGGTAGCAAAATTCAGAATGCCGAAGAGTCGCATGGATATTGCTTCTTCAGGCATGCTGCGCCGCGAGCCAATGCAGACGCGGCTACTGGCAAAGGTATTTTTAGAATTTAACTCGGCACAACCATCCCACGCTGCACAGCAGGCCGTTTACCGATTTCATCGAACCAGCGTTTGACGTTGGGGAATAGTTTGAGGTCGGTTTTGTGCCATTCGTAGCGAGCGACCCAGGGATAGGTGGCGATGTCGGCGATGGAGTAGAAATCGCCGGCGAGAAATTTTCGTTTAGCGAGTTCTTTATCCATCACGCCATACAGCCGATCCGTTTCTTTTTTGTAGCGCTCGATGGCGTAGGGAACGTCTTCCTTCGCAGCGCGCAGAAAATGGTGGGTCTGACCAAACATCGGGCCGACGCCGCCCATTTGAAACATGAGCCATTCAATGACGTGGTAAAGCTGATGCCAATCGGGCGCCAGAAATTTTTGGTAGTGCTGCGCCAGATAAATCAGGATCGCGCCCGATTCAAACAGCGTGATGGGTTTGCCGTCGGGGTCGTTGGAATCGACCATCGCGGGGATTTTGCTGTTCGGATTGAGGGCGACGAACTCGGGCGTGAATTGATCGCCTTTACCGATGTCAATTTTGTGAACATTATAGGGCAGGCCGCATTCTTCGAGCATGATGGACACTTTGCGGCCGTTCGGAGTGGTCCAGGTGTAGAGATCAATCATCAGCGGTTGTTCTGAGTTAGAGAAACGAATGTGGCTTGCGGGTCGAAATTGGTCAAATTCAATTCGAGCCAATACAACGATAGGATTTCGTCGAACACCGCGCTGGGGAATCCCTTGCGGTTGCCGCGTTCATCGACGATCAGTTGATAGCAATAGGGCTCGAACATGGGCGTGCGCCAGCGTTTGACGAATTCTTCGGCGATGCGCGGATAAAGTCGCTCGAGTTCTGAGAGGTAAGTATCGTTTGCCATTGGCGGATTCGTTCGACTCGCAGCGAGTCTGTCCGCCGCAATATTACTGGATTACAACGCTTTAGGGTAGGGCGCTAACAAAGCTAAGGCAGGGTAAATTTGTTCTCAGCCTCACAATAGTGAACGATACGGTAAGCTTTATTAATCGCTCATAGAGAGAAACAGCGAGAACAAATTTACCGTGCAAAGCTATGGAATCCGATAGCCGTCCTTGGTGACGGTGGTTCGCCTGCCTAGGCGGCAATCGTGGATTTCTTTGAGGAACATCATCTCTTGAATCACCTCGAACGGAAAGCCGTGACGGTCGCCGCGATTATCAAGCAATAAGGTGTTGAGGTATTCGGGAAGTTCCTTCGCACCCCACATCAGCAGGATTTTGTCGACGATGCGCGGAAAGTGTTTCTCGAGCGCCGAAACGTATTTCCGGTCGACGGGATCCTTATCTTTGTGGTAGCTTTTCATGAGCCGCGCTAGCGAAGTGATTGTGCTGATGGGGAAATATACAAGAACCACAAAGAATTGCAATACGGGTTAGGCGCGATGCGCGTCGGTAAAATACTTAATCACTGAGAGTTGTGCCGCGTGAATCAAGACGGGAATTTCCTCGCTGGATTGAGCGGAGGCGACCACGCTTTTCGTGTCGAGTGCGGTTAACGCTGTCTGGGCCTGGATCAAGTAGGGAACTTCACCTGCGGTTTCCGCGCCGATGACATAGCCGCAGACACTCAACAAATCGCGAAAGCGTTGCGGGCGGCGCAATCCGTCGGCGCCGATCAGTAGTTCCAGCAACGCTTGCGGCGCCAGCGCGCGCGCATGTTCCACCGAGGCGATCCAGCGCAATGTGAGTTTAGCCAGATCGGCACAATCACTCGGCACCCGCAATCGCTGCGACACAGCAAGGACGGACGCGCTGCCGGCATCAGGCTGGAGTGCCGCGCTGGGTGGGCGTCTGCGGCCATCGATCGTCGCGACCAGCGTGGCGTAGCGTACGGCGAGTGAGGCGCCGCGGCTGGCCGCCGCGTCGAGTTTTTGTAGTGCGGCGTGTTTTGGATCAAGCGACGCGAATTCGGGCACGATGCGATCTAACGCGTGGGACTCGATCAACGCCTCGAACAGGCGCGACGGATGGGCCTCCATCAAGCCTTTCGCCAATTCCTGCCACACCCGCTCGGCGACCAGCGCGTCGACTTCGCCATTCGCCGCCATGGCTTGCATCAGCGCGAGAGTCTCCGGCGCGACGGAAAAATCGCCATAGCGCGCGGCAAAGCGAGCGACGCGCAATACGCGCACCGGGTCCTCGGCGAACGCCTCGCTGGCATGGCGCAACACTTTCGCGCGTAAATCGCGCTCGCCGCCGTAGGGATCAATGAGCTGGCCTTGCTCGTTCCGCGCCATCGCGTTGATAGTGAGGTCACGGCGACGTAAATCCTCTTCCAGGGTTACGTCTGGCGCGGCGTAGACCTGAAAGCCTCGGTAGCCGCGCGTCGTTTTGCGTTCCGTGCGGGCGAGGGCATATTCGTCATGGCTTTGCGGATGGAGAAACACCGGAAAGTCTTTGCCAACGGGCCGATAGCCCAGGCGAGTCATCTCCTCCGGCGTGGCGCCGACGACGACATAGTCCCGATCTTTCACTGGAAGGCCGAGCAACTCATCGCGCACGGCACCGCCTACTTCATAAATTTTCATTGCGCTTTCTGGGTGCTTCTATTCAATGAGGGCATCTTCGGCGCGTTACCCTCATCCCCGCCCCTCCTCCCTCTGGGAGCGGGGCAGGGTGCGGACGCCACGCATCTAGAATTCCAAAACGGTCAATACAGTTTCCCGATACACTAACGGCTTTTTCACCCGAACACGCGTTCGAAAGAGCTATTTTTTTATGCTGCGGCTGGGCGTTGCGTTACTTTGGTTGATTCATTTTCTCCCATTTTCGGTGATCAGCGCCATAGGGCGGGGATTGGGTCGCTTGGTTTATTGGTCCGGCCAAGCGCGCGTCGCCCGCATCAATATCGAAGCTTGTTTTCCCGACATGACGAAAGCGGAGCGTGAACGGCTGATCAAAACTCATTTTACTTATCTCGGCGAAAGTGTGATGGCGCTTGGATTACTGTGGTGGGCGCCGGCCGAGCGCATCGCGCGCTTGGTGCAAGTGGAAGGTGCGGAAAATTATTTGCCGTTCAGAGGCAAAAAACCTGTCATCGGATTTGCGCCTCATTTTGTCGGCGTTGAACTGGGCACGATTCGCCTCGCGCTGGACTACGAAGCGGCAGCGATTTACAGCCGCCAGAAAGATCCCTATCTCAACGCGTTGTTGCTAAAGAGCCGCACTCGTTTCAAACCCATCACCATGATCGCGCGCCAGGATGGACTGCGCGGTGCACTGCGGGCTTTGCGCGAAGGGCTGACGTTGTATCTGTTGCCCGATATGGATATGGGCCGCCAGGACTCAGTGTTCGTGCCGTTCTTCGGCATTCCGGCGGCTACGGTGCCGATATTGTCGCGCTTGGCTGCGGTGTCGCGCGCGGTGGTGATTCCGGCCGTCACTCGGCGGCGCACGGACGGCCAAGGTTACGTCGTGAAAATTTATGAGGCTTGGGAGAATTTTCCGACCGCTGATCCCGTGGCGGACACTCGTCGGATGAACGAATTTCTCGAGGAACGTATTCGCGAAATGCCGGAGCAGTATTTTTGGGCGCACAAACGTTTTCGCACGCGGCCCGATGGCGCCAGCGCGAAGACGTTTTATCCGTGATGCATTTTTGCAAAACGCATTCGCCGGGACAACGATATGTTTAGGGTAATGGCCTCAATCCGATGAATCGTCATTGTATCCGTAACACCGCCCTGACTTGAACACCCGCTCCATCAAATTCGCCGCCGTCATGCTTGGGGTGCTTTCCTTGGTGTGGGGCTACAGTTGGGTTACCAACAAGATCGGCATCCTCTATTCCAGCCCGTTCGATTTTGCGGCGATGCGCGTGGTGGTGGGCGCAGTCGGCATGTTCATGCTTATGCTGATCCAAGGCCGTTCGCTTCGTTTTCGCCACGGCAAGTTCAACACCTTGATCGGATTGCTGCAAACCTCGGGATTTTTCCTATTTACTTCGTGGGCGGTGTTGCATGCAGGCGCCGGAAAAACATCGGTGCTGGTTTTCATCATGCCGTTTTGGACGCTGCTTCTCGCCTGGATTTTTCTCGGTGAGCGCATTCAAGGCCGGCAATGGATCGCCGTGGCTCTCGCCCTCGCGGGACTGGTGTTGATTCTCGCGCCGTGGAAATTTCATGGCAATTTGTTGAGCAGCGTGCTCGCCGTGATCGCCGGCATTTTCTGGGCGGTCACATCGATTCTGATCAAGCGGTACGGAAAAAATCATACGCTCGATGTCTTCTCGATGACGGCATGGCAACTCGCTATCGGAGCACTGCCGCTGATTGCCGTCGCCTGGGCAGTGCCTTCGCCGCCGATTCAATGGACGTGGCAGTTGATCGCCTGCTTGCTGTTCAGCGGCTTCGGCGCGACCGCGTTATGCTGGGTGATCTGGATGTATATTTTGGAAGTGTTACCGGCCGGCACGGCGAGCCTGAGCACCTTGGCGATTCCCGCCATCGCCGTCATCGGCGCCGCGCTACAACTCGGCGAATATCCTGCGCCGCATGAAATTCAAGGCATGCTGCTTGTCGCCGCCGCGCTGGCGCTGTTATCGTTTCTCGGCGTGCGACAACATCGGCGCGACGATCCGGTGTTAGGGCAGGAATAGGCGCCGACCAATTTTATGACGACTGTCCGGAGAGCCAATGGCCCAAGGCCACCCCGTATTGGTGAGGCTCTGGCCCGAGGTGGCCCTAGGCCAGCCCCCTCGTACAGGCATCACTCAAGGCATATAGTAGCGCGCATGCAGGAGACTAATCACATGCAAGCAGGCAACTGCAACGCTTGCAACGTTTCACCGTTGTCGCGGCGCTGCACGAAGGCGGCGACGCCGAGGTCTTTCAGTTTCCAATCGGATGCAACCGTGACTGATCGTTTAGTCTTGAGCTTACCTTGGCGATCGAACTTGAGCGGGCCGATGAGTTCACGCACGACATAATCGTGTTCCAACTTCACGCCGCGGTTCTCGCCGGCTTTGACGTTGCTGTAGAGTGTATTCTCGTAAACGGCGAGGTAGGCTTGCGCTTCGCCCGACGGGTCGGTGAGGCTGGCGGAAGCGCTTAAGTTTAGCGTGCCGGGATTCGAGGCGTCGAGCGCTAAGCCAATATCGGCGCGCGGTTTAGCGGTGTTTATCGGTTTCAACGTGTCGTTGAGTTTAACGTTGCTGTAGGCCGGGCGAAGAACTTTTCCGCTGACGAACACTTGCGGCGTGTAGACCGTGCCGGAGCCGTTCGCGCGTGCCAAACCGCGATGACGGCTGCTAAATTCGGCATGGGCGAAGCGGTCCGACCAGCCGATGTAATCCCAATAGTCAACGTGGAATGCGAGGGGGACGATGTGGTTGGCGTTGAAACCGTTTGGCGCGAGGCTGCTCACCCACTTATCCGCCGGCGGACAACTGTTGCAGCCTTCCGAGGTGTAGAGCTCGAGCACGGCCGCGGTTTCATTGCCGCTCTTGGCGCTGCATGGGTCGGCGGCGAAAGTATTAGTGGAAACTAATGAGACGAAAAATGTCGCTAGGGCGATGTTGCGGAAGACTGGCATGGCGACCTCCCAGTGGTTATTACTCAGTCGCCGGACCGATGTTTTTGCTTACAGGCATCGCTTCACAAGTTGTGTCATTCCCGCGAAAGCGGGAAACCATTTGGTGTTTGCAGGTCAACATGGATTCCCGCTTTCGC
>JANNFT010000238.1:0-2531 GCA_031380185.1 Pseudomonadota bacterium | reverse complement strand
ACCGACACCGGGAATTTTCTCGATGTCGTGGTCCTCAACAAGCAAGCCTCGCGCATTGAAGTAGTGCTCGGCGAGGGTGTCCACAGCGTCCGCTGCGAACTGCTTCCGACCCGCAGCGAACTCGCCTACAGCGGCCGCGCGATGGGTCGGGAGATCGTTTACCAGCGCAGCCGAAAACAAGTGCAAGCTGACCTGGACCGGATAAACCCAACACTGCGTGAATTTAAGCGGCGTTGAGTTCATAGCTTAGGCGAAGCAATCGGGCTGGGTTTAACACCTAGGTCGCTAAGCGCCGTAACGGTCTTCCTGCTGGCGGCGTTCAGATCGAATTTCGGTCAAACACAAATTGAAGTGCCCGGTGAGTTTCAAGTTGATCCCGAGGGCGGCGCAAGTTATTCCATTGGCAAATACAACGTGATCTTTATACGCGACCGAGGGTAGACCACCGAGATAACGGCGGCCCATAGCGCGGTTCGCCCAAAAGCCGGCCGAGATAGGCAACTTTATCAAAACCAAAATGTAGCGAGCCCCGCGCTGCCGTTTCTGCAACGCGCTTGGCTTGTCTCGCGGAAAGAACGGGGGATAGCGCTATACGCTCTGCGACCATACCTTCAGCGGCAAGTCCCATTACGAATGGCAGATAAACAATCAGCAAGGCGTTGTTCCTTTAATCTAGAGACGGTAGTTGACCGCTGCGTCGGTGGCGCCACATCATGATTTTAGTTAAATGCTTGATAAATTTACGCCCACCCATTTGGTGAGCGGCCGCTGCGGGGCGGATTGCGCGGTTCTGACGGCGCAGGTTCGCGCTCGCCGGAACGAAACAATGAAAAACGCACAATGCGGATCCGAGAATCTATGGCTGTGTTATCCATAATTGACAGAAATAAGTTGTTGCTTGAGCGCCGCCGATTCGCAGACGACAACAGGTACGCCGCGTGGCCGGAAAAGCTTCGCGAGGGCCACAATCAATCGAATCGTGAACGTGGGCAGATCGCGCATTAACCGTACATTATCACACCTAACCTACGGCGGTCGCATTCTTAGCACGCGATGCACGGTAAATTGGTTCTAGCCAATTTATGCGGCCGCGGCGTGACGGGTTAAGCGCTTAGCCATCAGCAGGTGGTTGAAGACGTGGCGTGTTTGGGCGCCAAGTTTACGGGTCATCGAGGCGATTGATCTTGTAATATTTTTGTAGACGACTTAACTTTCGGAGAATGTTATGAAGAAAGGGGTCGTTATGGAGGAATTAAAGCGGCGTGCGTTTACGGCAGAATTTAAGATTGAGGCGGTGAAATTGGTTGCACAGAACGGGCTGAGTTATGCGGAGGTGGGTCGGCGTTTGGACGTGTTGCCCTAGCTTGTTAAGACTTGGGAGGACACGTATCGGGCGGGGAAACTGATCGCCGGTGCGCCGCGCCTTCGGGTGACGGCGGAACAAATGGAACTCTCAAAGTTGCGTAAAGAAGTGCAGTACCGCAAGATGGACGGGGTGGCCTAGGGCCAGCGAGATATTTTATAAAAAGCCGCAGCGTACTTTGCGAGGATAGCCAAGCGCGGTTGGTTGGGGTGAGGAACGAACCCCCAACATAATTCAAATAAAATAAGTTCCATGTTCAAGACAGCAAACATTAAATTTCAACTGCGCACGCCGCGTCATTCGCTGTTATCAAGACAATAGGTTTCACCTGGCACGCACGCGACTACCATGCAATAGCGGGCATGCGGTCAAACGGGTGTTGTGTTGGGGTTCGTCCCTCCCTTGCAGGGCGCACTGCCCGTTGCATCGGGCAGTCGCTTCGCTGGCGGCCCGCATGCTGGCCGAATTCCCCGTTGCGCCCCGCAACCTACACCTTGAGTTAACCCTTGCCACGAGCCGCGCCCTAATCGCCATCTGGCAATGCATGCCTGGAACACCAGCCCTCGTAGGGCGCAATCGCGCAGCATTGCGCCGCACGCAACTGTCATCCGCCCAAATTGCTGCAATGTTCCGAGTATTCCGGCGCCCATCATACGGCGCAATGCTGCGCGTTTGCGCCCTACTGGACTGCGACATCAGGAGATTACGCGCGTTTTGATCAAAGCAACGACGTATTCCGGGATAACATGTGCACGTGGTTAACGGCCTTAGCGGTGTTGCGGTATGCGCCAGATTATGGGGATTTCGGTGAGCGATAATGGCGATGTTCCCGGAATGGCCCAAGGCCACCCAGTGCGCTGCGCTACTTCCGGGCTACCCTTGCTTCGATCATTGAGTTTGTATTACAATTCACCATATTAGTAACACAACGGTGAAAATATGGATTCCGAGTATCTCTCTGTTAGATTGTCGAAAGATGATGCGCAGGTCATTAAGCGCTTGCATCAGCAAACAGGCTTGAGTAAGTCTGAAATCGTCAAGCGCGCTTTGCGCTCGCTTGCCCATGGAAATACCGCCGATCCAGAGGGCGGCCTGTTTGAATTGGCCGCAACTCGTTTCGGTCGCTACGGCGATATCCGTCGACAGTCCAATAACATTAAGAACGTGG
>JANNFT010000224.1:0-8382 GCA_031380185.1 Pseudomonadota bacterium | reverse complement strand
GCGGCCTATCGCTGAAAGGCTACGACGAAATCGAAGTCGGCGATCAGCTCGAGGTGTTTGAAACCGTGGAAGTGGCGAGAACGCTTTAGGGCGTGAAGTGCGAAAAGTGAAAAGTGAGAGGCATTTCGACGCAATTTGCTGACGCACTATAATCCCGAAGGCGCGCATTTCACCTTTTACCTTTCACGTTTCAATTTTCACCCTTCACCGCTTATGAAGTCCTACTCAAGAACCAGCCGCATCGCCGATCAAATGCAGCGCGATCTTGCGCAATTGATCCGCACTGAGGTTAAAGATCCGCGCGTAGGACTGGTCACGATCCAAAGCGTCGACGTTTCGCCCGACTATGCGCATGCAAAAATCTTCTTCACTCAGCTTGGTGACGCCAAGAATGCGAAGGCTTGCACCGACGCGCTGAATCATGCCGCCGGATTTTTGCGCCATCAGCTCGCCGCGCGTATAGGCCTGCGCACCATGCCGGTGTTGCATTTCGCCTACGATGAATCGGTCGAGCGCGGCATTCATTTGTCGCAGTTAATCGATACTGCCATTCGCAGTGAATCCGATCCCGGCGCCGAGCCCGGCCAGTAATGCCGTCCGACTCCGGGAAACGCGTTGTTTCCGGCATGTTATTGTTGGATAAACCTGCCGGTTATTCTTCCAATCACGCGCTGCAAAAAGTAAAACGATTATTCCGTGCCGATAAAGCGGGCCATAGCGGCACGCTCGATCCTTTCGCGACCGGGCTGTTGCTGATTTGCTTGGGTGAAGCGACCAAATATTCGTCTTATGGCCTTGAAGGCGCCAAGCGCTATCTCGCCACCTTGAAGCTCGGCATCACGACCGCCAGCGGTGATATCGAAGGCGAAATTCTCGCTCGCAAGGAAGTTGCTGTTTCGCAGTCGGATATCGATCGCGTGCTGCCGCAATTTCGCGGAACCATCAGCCAAATTCCGCCGCTTTATTCGGCGTTGAAAGTCGCGGGCAAGCCTATGTACCACTACGCACGTAAAGGTCTTGAAGTCGAGCGAAAGGCGCGCGATGTCAAAATCACGCAGCTTGATTGCGTAAAATTTTCCGGGGACGAACTGGTCATCGACGTGCGTTGCAGCAAAGGTACATACATTCGCAGCGTCGGCGAAGACATCGGCGCGGCGCTTGGATGCGGCGCCCATCTGAGCGCGTTGCGGCGCACCGCGAGTTCGGCGCTGAGCATCGATAACGCGATCACGCTGCAACAACTCGAAGCGTTAACGGAAATCGATCGTGACGCCCTACTTCTGCCGATCGATACACTGCTGCAAGATGTTCCGAGCATCATGCTTGAGAGCCGCATGATTACTTGCTTGCAGCAGGGGCAGTGCCAGGAGGCGCATCCTGATTGGCGCCCAGGCATAGTCGGTGTTTACGATTCGAATCGCGTCTTTCTCGGCCTCGCTGAAATAACCGTAGCGCGCCAGCTTATCGCGAAACGATTGATTGCGCAGCAAGCGGGCGGCTCGGTACCATAGCGTATCTCAGCGCAAACTTGGAGGACGCGTGGCAACGCCGAACGAAGTAGCCGAATCGATGTACTCGCGCGACCGCGCCTCGCAGTGGCTCGGGCTTAGGATCGTCGCGGTGCGTGAAGGTTACGCGCAACTCAACATGGAAGTGAAACCGTACATGGCGAACGGCCATGACATCGGTCACGGCGGTTTGACCTTCGCGCTGGCCGATTCCACTTTTGCATTCGCCTGCAACAGCTACAACATCAATGCCGTTGCCGCCGCATGCAGCATCGAATTTCTTGCACCGGCTCGGGTCGGCGATGTGTTGACCGCGACTGCGCACGAGCAAGCTAAGAGCGGCCGCAACGGAATTTATGATGTGCGCGTGACAAATCAGCGCAACGAAGTGGTTGCGCTGTTTCGCGGAAAATCAACCCAGATTCGCGGCAGCGTGATTGCCGATTCCAAAGAATCGTGAGCGCATTTCAACTCGAAGCCATCGAAAAATCCAGCGTCGACGAATTGCGCGCGCTGCAGCTTTCGCGAATGAAATGGGCCTTGCTACACGCATACGATCATGTTGCACATTACCGCGAAAAATTCGACGCGGCGGGCGTGCATCCGAGCGATCTCAAGTGCCTCGCTGATCTGAGCAAATTTCCATTCAGCACCAAGCAAGACCTGCGCGAAAATTATCCATTCGGACTATTCGCCGTGCCGCGCGAACAAGTCGTGCGCATCCATGCCTCAAGCGGCACCACCGGCAAACCGACGGTGGTTGGCTACACCGCCCAAGACATCGACACTTGGGCCAATCTGATGGCGCGCTCCATTCGCGCCTCGGGTGCGCGGCGCGGTGATAAAGTTCACATCTCCTACGGCTATGGTTTGTTCACCGGCGGCCTCGGCGCACACTACGGCGCCGAGCGCTTGGGACTTACCGTGATTCCGTTTGGCGGCGGCCAGACCGAACGCCAAGTGCAACTCATCGTCGATTTCGAGCCGGACATCATTATGGTCACGCCGAGCTATATGCTAGCCATTGCCGACGAATTTGAACGTCAAGGCCTTGACCCAACCGCGTGCAGTTTGCGCATCGGCATCTTCGGCGCCGAGCCGTGGACCGACGCAATGCGCGCGACGATTCAGAACCGGCTGTCGCTTTCCGCGGTCGACATTTACGGCCTGTCGGAAGTAATGGGGCCCGGCGTGGCAAACGAATGCCACGAAAGCAAAGACGGCCCGACGATTTGGGAAGATCATTTCTATCCCGAGATCATCGATCCGCAAAGCGGCGCCGTGTTGCCCGATGGCGAGTTTGGCGAATTGGTTTTTACCTCGCTGACCAAGCAAGCCTTGCCGGTGATTCGCTATCGCACCCGCGATCTCACCCGCTTGTTGCCGGGCACGTCGCGCACCATGCGGCGCATGGCGAAAATCACCGGCCGCTCCGACGACATGCTGATCATCCGCGGTGTCAATATATTCCCGACGCAGATCGAAGAACTGCTTCTCAAACAACCTAAGCTCGCGCCCCATTATCAATTAGTCGTCGAGAAATATGGGCATCTCGACGCGCTATCGGTCAGTGTGGAAATGCGGCCGGAGTTTTCTGGCGAAAGCCAAACCGAACAACAGCGTGCCGCAAGCGCGCTGGAGCAGGTGATCAAATCCTATGTGGGTGTATCAGCGAGTGTGATCGTTCAGCCGCACGGCGCTATTGAGCGTTCGATGGGCAAAGCGAAGCGCGTGATCGATAAGCGACTGAATTCCTAACCGCGTTAATCGTTGGGTGGCGCAATCCAATTGAACAACGACAACCCGCCATCCACCAGCAAAGTTGTTCCGGTCACGTAAGCGGAAAAGCGATTGCTCAATAACGCGATCGCAGCGTTGCCCAGATCTTCCGGCGTGCCGACGCGGCCGAGCGCAATCTTATCGATCAGTGTTGCCGGATCGGCGGAAAATCCACCACCAGGAATCGCGCCAGGCGCAATGGCGTTGACGCGAATGCCATGGCGACCGTAGGCGCGGGCGAGTTCTTTCATGACCATTGTCGTCCCGGCTTTCGAGGCGCTATAGTGCGGCAAGTTGCGCGGCGTGTCGGCGTGTAGTGACGTGATGAACAATATGCGTCCGGCGATATTTTCGTCACGCATATGTTGGGCCGCCGCGCGTCCGAGTTTGAATCCTGAAGTTAAATTCACGTTCGCCATCGCCAGCCATTGTTCGTCGGTCACCGCATCGGTGGTTTGATTTTCCTCGCGCCGCGGGCTGGCGCTGTGGACGAGAATGGAAAGTTGGCCGAGTTTTTCGATCGCGGCGCGTAGTAATTTTTCTGCGCCGTCGGTCGATGCTAAATCGGCGTGAAGGAAAGATGCCGGCGCTCCTTGATTTGCGAGGTCTTCCGCGACTCGTCGACCCGCGGCCGCATTGATGTCGGACACCACGATTCGCGCGCCTTCGGCCGCTAATGCACGTGCAATGCCACGGCCGATGCCGGATGCAGCGCCGGTGATAAGCGCGGTGTCGCCGTTAAAAAGATCATTCATGGCGGTGTACCTTTTGAAAGTGAATATCGTACCTCGATCTGCATAGCCGGTTACAGACTGCCGCGGATGAGGGATTCTCCGATGGCGAAATTACCTTGAACGCACGAGATGCGTCGACGCCCGCGGTTCCTGCTATGGGGATAGACTCCCGCAACTTTTTTGGTGAGACTGGCGTTGATCGCGCGCCGAGCATTTCGAAGGTCATATAATAATTTAAATATTGTTAATAATTAACAAATTAGAGATGGTTTATATAGCAGCGCCGTAAATACTGATATACAATGTCCGAAGCGTTCTTTCCACAGGTTCTCGAAAATTCTTATGTGCCTTTTCGATCCCCGCATTTTGTGCCACGGCCTGGTCGATGGGATCATTTTCGCAAGAGCGTTAATTGTCCGCTAACGAACGATTCGCGCAAGTATTCAAGGAGCGACCGGAAAAATATCCGCGCGAGCTCAAACAATCCTTTCCGCGGATTCTCGCCAAGATTGCCAAGAACTGGGGCACAGACAAAGCCAACCAATATTTTATCGATCTTTTAATCGACAAACGCGGCGCCCGCAAAGGGTTTCCGCCCAAAGTCGCCGAGGAAATTTTTTTTCTGAGCGAGTTACATTCTTTGCTCTATCGCGGCCAAGCGTTGCATAGCGGCCAAATCCTCGACGACTCCCAACGCATTGTGCTGGCCGAAGAAAAAACCCGCGAATTCCGCCAGGCACTGGAGGCGCGCAGCATCAAATTTATCGCGCCGGAATTTTTCGCGCGCATTTCTCGCGGTGACTTGAACACGGTCGTGCTGTTCGTCAACGCCGGGATGGATCTCGAAACAAAGAATGAACAAGGTTGGACGCCGCTGATGGTGGCGCTGTTCGAAGGGCGTGAAGATGTGGGGCTGTTTTTGATCAAAAAAGGCGCCAACGTCAGTTTTAGCGATCGTTCCGGCTATCGGCCGATTCACTGGGCGGCGTTCAAAGGCTACACCACGGTGATCGACGAGATTGTTGAGCGCAGCGGCGATGTAAATGTCGAGACCAATTATGGCTGGACCGCGCTACTACAGGCGGCGTCGCTGGGTCACGTCGCAACCGTCACGTCGTTGTTGCGGCAAGGCGCTAAAGCAAATTCGCGCGACAACGAGGGCGCGGCCGCGATTCACAAAGCCGCGAGTAACAATCACGTCGAAGTCGCACTCGCCTTGGTGCTCGGTGGCGCGGCGCGGGATTTGTCAGGTCCGGATCAGGCTACGGCGATGCACATCGCCGCAAGGCTCGGTTACGAGGACACCGTTGAGGCATTGTTGGAACTGGGCTGCAGTCAAGCGACAAAAGATGCGCACGGCGCAACGCCGCTGCATCTGGCGGCAGGTAATAACCACATGGTTGTGCTGGAGCAACTGATCAGCTTAAAACCGGCAATCGCTCCGCGCGATGATTCGGGCGCGACACCATTGGTCTACGCTGTGCGTGCCGGGGCAATCGAGGCGGCACGGCGATTGGTGTGCGCCGGCGCAAAAATCAGTGAAATGATCGAGATCGATGTTCCGGAGGTCGCAACGCCGGCCAGCGGCGGTTTAGGCCGCATGCTGATTGGCGCCGCGGGCGCATTGAAGATGTTCGATAACGCCGCACGCTCCAGCAATAAATTGCAACGACTAATCGAGCTTAACGACGTCGAAGGCGTGAAGCGCGTGATAGAAAAAAATGTGGATCTGAACGCGCCTGACGCCGATGGCCGGACGCCTTTGGAACACGCTTCGATGCGTGGCAACGAACAAATCTGGTGGTTATTGGTCGAGCGCGGCGCCGGGCGGTGCGGTTAAAGCTCGTCCCGGCACGGCACTAAAACATTAAGCGATCGCCTGATGAATCCGTTGTAACGCAATTTTCAAATTTTCCATCGACGTCGCGAAAGAAACTCGGATGTAGCCTTCCGCGCCGAACGCCGAACCCGGCACCACTGCGACGCCGGCTTTCTCCAGCAAATATTCACTGAACGCCAAATCGTTCGCCGCTTTGATCACGCCGTGTTTCGCTAACGATTCGATGGTGCCGCGCATGTCGGGAAATGCATAGAACGCGCCGGCCGCCGCAATGCAGTTCACGCCCGGCATTTTGTTGAACGCATCGACGACAAATGCGTGGCGTTCCTTAAACGCTTTTACCATTGGCGCGATGCAACCTTGATCGCCGTTCAGCGCCGCTTCCGCTGCAACTTGCGAGATCGAGGTCGGATTGGACGTGCTTTGCGATTGCACATTTTCCATCGCCGTGATGATGTTCTCCGCGCCGCCGCAATAGCCGATGCGCCAGCCGGTCATCGAGTAGGCCTTTGACACGCCGTTCAAGGTCATGGTGCGTGAATACAAATCCGGGCAAACGTTGAGAATGTTGCTAAATTTTTCGTCGGTCAGGCGCACGTGTTCGTACATGTCGTCGGTGGCGATCAACACCTGCGGATTGGCGCGTAGCACCTCGCCCAGCGCCGTTAGCTCGGCGGCGGAATACATCGCGCCGGTAGGGTTGCTCGGGCTGTTGAGTACAAGCATTTTCGTCTTCGGCGTGATTGCCGATTGCAATTGCGCCGGCTGCATTTTGAAACCTTGCTCGATACCGCATTCGACGATGACCGGTGCGCCTTCGGCGATCAGCGCAATGTCCGGATAGGAAACCCAGTACGGCGCCGGCACAATCACCTCGTCGCCGGGATTGATAATTGCCAAACAAAGATTAAAAAAGCTCTGCTTGCCGCCGACCGAAACCAAAATTTGTTTCGCCGTGTAGTCGAGACCGTTATCGCGTTTGAATTTGGCGATGATCGCCTGCTTCAGGGTCGCGGTGCCGCCGACCGGTGTGTACTTGGTGAAGCCGCTGTTGATCGCGCCGATGGCCGCATCCTTGATGTGCCGCGGCGTATCGAAATCCGGCTCTCCGGCGCCGAGGCCGATGACGTCCTTGCCTTCGGCTTTAAGTTTCGCGGCACGCGCGGTGACGGCCAGAGTGGGGGAGGGCTTGATAGCGTGTACGCGGCGTGACAGTTCCAACTTCTACTCCTAGTAAGGTGATGTGATTTCAGACGGGAATGGGCTAAAATGCAATGTTGCGCGGACAAAATTATACCAGTGATCGCCACCTTCCCGAATAGCCCGTTCAAGCTGCATCAACCGTTTTTACCCGCTGGAGATCAACCGCAGGCGATCGAAAAGTTAGTCGAGGGCATTAACGACGGCCTCGCGTTTCAGACCTTGCTCGGCGTCACCGGCTCGGGCAAAACTTACACCATGGCGAACGTCATTGCGCGCATCGGGCGGCCGGCGCTGATTCTCGCGCCGAACAAAACTCTCGCGGCGCAGTTGTATTCCGAGATGCGTGAATTCTTGCCGGAGAATGCGGTGGAATATTTCGTGTCCTACTACGATTACTACCAGCCGGAAGCCTACGTTCCGTCGCGCGACTTGTACATCGAAAAAGATTCCAGCATCAACGAACACATCGAGCAGATGCGTTTATCGGCAACGAAATCGCTGCTGGAGCGCGACGACACAGTGATTGTCGCAACGGTGTCATGCATCTACGGTATCGGTGATCCGGTCGATTATCACGGCATGATATTGCATATCCGCGAAAAAGAAAAAATTTCTCAGCGCGACATCATCAAGCGATTAAGCGAGATGCAGTATCAGCGCAACGAACTGGAATTCAAGCGCGGCACGTTTCGCGTGCGCGGCGATGTGCTCGACGTGTTTCCCGCGGAGCACGCCGAGACGGCGCTGCGTATAAGTCTGTTCGATGACGAAGTCGATCGTTTGGATTTGTTCGATCCGCTCACCGGCCAGGTGCAGCGGCGCTTGTCACGCTTTACCGTATATCCGTCGAGCCAGTACGTTACGCCGCGCGAGACGACCTTGCGCGCCATCGAATTCATTAAGCTTGAATTGCGCGAACGCATCGAGACATTTGTCAGTCAAGGCAAGCTGCTCGAGGCGCAACGTATCGAACAGCGCACGCGCTTCGATTTGGAAATGCTCAACGAGATAGGGTTTTGCAAAGGCATCGAGAACTATTCACGGCCTCTGTCCGGCCGTGCAGCGGGCGAGCCGCCACCGACCTTGATCGATTATTTGCCGAAACAAGCATTGATGATCATCGACGAATCCCACGTCAGCGTGCCGCAGGTCGGTGGCATGTACAAAGGCGATCGCGTACGCAAAGAAAATTTGGTCGAGTACGGATTTCGATTGCCGTCGGCACTCGACAATCGCCCGTTACGCTTTGATGAATTTGAAAAAATGATGCGCCAAGTGGTATTCGTATCGGCCACGCCGGCGGACTACGAGCGCGAAC
>JANNFT010000028.1:0-1565 GCA_031380185.1 Pseudomonadota bacterium | reverse complement strand
TGTCCGTGGGCTTAAGGTCTTCCAATACCATCTCGACGATGCGCCGCCCGCTGGCCGTGGCGAGGCGGCTGTGATTGGCGTCGGCAGCGGGGATGGAGGCGGCGCCCGGCAAGGTCATGCCGAGCGCTTCCGCGGCGGAGGCCATACTCGAAGCCGTGCCCATGGTCATGCAGGTGCCGTAGGATCGCGCGATGCCATGTTCGATTTCTTCCCAGGCCTTATCGTCGATGTTACCGGCGCGTTTTTCCGTCCAGTATTTCCACACGTCGGTGCCGCTGCCCAAATTGTTGCCGCGCCAATTGCCGCGCAGCATTGGGCCGGCGGGCATGAAAATCGCGGGTAGGTTCATACTCGCGGCGCCCATGATCATCGCCGGCACAGTCTTGTCGCAACCGCCGAGCAGCACCGCGCCGTCGACCGGGTTGGAACGCAACAACTCTTCGGTTTCGAGCGCGAGCAGATTGCGATACAACATCGTGGTCGGCTTCATGTGTATCTCGCCCAACGACACGGCGGGCAGCTCGACAGGAAAGCCACCGGCTTGCCACACGCCGCGCTTCACTTCTTCCGCGCGCATGCGGAAATGCATGTGACACGGATTCAAATCGCTCCAGGTGTTGACGATAGCGATGATCGGTTTGCCGGCAAAATCTTCTTTGGCGTAACCCATTTGCATGGTGCGCGAACGGTGACCGGAGGAACGCATGTCCTGCACGCCGAACCAGCGGTGGCTGCGGAGGTCTTCAGGTTTTTTGGTTGCCATAAATTTGCAATCTGAAATTATTGTGAAAGGTTAATCGATCGTCGCGCCCGATGCCTTTACAATCGGCGCCCACTTAGCAGTTTTTTCCTTTATGAATTCACCGAGCTGTTGCGGTGTGCCGGGTGTAGGCTCGGCGCCCAGGGCGATTAAGCGCGCTTTGACGTCGGGTAATTTCAAAATCTTGGAAACTTCCAGATTGAGCCGGTCGATGATCGCTTGCGGCGTTTTTACCGGCGCGAGTAAACCATACCAAACGGTCACCTCGAACCCCGGCACGCCCGCTTCCGCGACGGTCGGTAGATTCGGCAGCACCGGGGAACGCGCTGCGCCGGTGGTCGCGATCGCGCGCAACGCACCGCTCTTGATATGCGGCATCGAGGAGGGCAAGTTGTCGAACATAATGTCGACCTGACCGCCGATGAGATCCGGCAGCGCCGCGCCGGAACCTTTGTAGGGTACATGGGTCATTTGCACGCCGGCTAGTTTCTGGAACCAGGCGCCGCTGAGATGGTGGGACGTGCCGTTGCCTCCGGAGGCGAAGGTCAGTTTCCCCGGTTTGGATTTCGCCAAGGCGATGAGGTCTTTCACGGTTTTCACCGGCAAGTTGGGATTGACTACCAGCACGTTTGGCGGCGTAGCGACGAGAATGATCGGCGCGAAATCCTTGAGCGGATCGAACGGCAGTTTCTTGTATAGCGCTTGATTGATCGAATGGGTCGCGACGGTACCCATGACCAGCGTGTAACCGTCGGGCGCCGACTTCGCCACCAGATCGGCGCCGATGTTGCCGCCCGCCCCGGGG
>JANNFT010000206.1:0-34055 GCA_031380185.1 Pseudomonadota bacterium | reverse complement strand
TACCTCGTAGCCATAGTTCTCGCGATAGTTGATGATCTGAATTTGCCGCACAGCGCCGTCGAGGCCGATACCCACGCCGTAGATCATGAGTTCTTTTTTACCCAACACCTCGTCGATGATGAACCAGCCGATGGTTTTTCCCTCGACTTGCGCCAGCCACACCCGTTGGTTTGGAGAACTGACCTTCACGCCGGATTGCTTTTCAACGCGCGCAATTTGCTCCGCTGTCATGGTCATCGGCGTGGCGACAAATTCTTTCGCTTCGGGAAATATCAGTGCCTGCGCTTGCGCAAAACTCATGTACGGAACGGCGATACAGTCTGCGCTAACCATTGCAACGATTGCGGCAGGCGCGAACCAACGAATGTCGAGAGTCATAATTCTTAAGAACCAAAAGGGTGCCGAAATTCATTTAAACGTTACCGGCGATGCGCGTGCGGCGCTTTCCGGAAATAACATGCCACGCGAGCAGCGCGGGGACGCCGACACCCAAAATCCAGTGGGTTGCGCTGATGATGGGGCGCGCTTCTTCGCCACGGGCGTAATAGAGCAAATAGCCGCTGATGGTTAGTAGCAACATCAACAGCACCAGGCTAATGCCAAGAAAAATGTTACGGCGGATCGTCCAGGCGCGGCGAATGTGAATGGGGAGCAGTGAGCCGTAGATAATCAATCCGGCCATGGCGGCGGCGCCGTGTAGCTTCAGCATCCACGTCTCCAGCGGATGATGGGTATCGCCGAATTCGCCTTGCGAAACCATAAAAAAGTGCAGCACCAGCCAAATCGCGCCGCTCACAACCAGCAACGCCGTTGCGCCGTAAACCGCTGTTTGATGCCAAAAACCTAGGCGGATGGTGTCGGGGCGTCGAACTGTATTTTTATCAGGGGCCATATTTGTACTTTCAACTATTGCCCGGAAAACCGCTTGGCCACGGGATGACCACGGGCGATTGGTTCGCAGGCTTGCTTTATTCTTGTCATTCCCGCATTCGCGGGAATGACAACTTCATTGAATTTTAGCGCGGTAGATTTGCGACTGCCGCTCAATGATGATGCCCGTGCTCGCCGTGCACATGTCCGTGCTGCAACTCTTCTTTCGTCGCAGCACGCACTTCCAGAATAGTGCATTTGAAATCCAACAATTTACCGGCGAACGGGTGATTGCCGTCGACGACGATTTTGCCGTCGGCGATATCGGTTACGGTGTAGAGGATGACGTCATCCTCGTCGCCATCTTCGGGCGAACCCTCGAATTGCATGCCGATAGACACATCGGGCGGGAACATTTTTTTCGGTTCGACGTGGACCAAGGATTCGTCGTATTCACCGAAACCGTCGTCGGGCTCGAGCCGGACGACGCATTCGTCACCGACGGATTTACCGTGTAATGCTTCTTCCACAGGCGGGAAGATGCCATCGTAGCCGCCATGAATATAGCTCACCGCCGGCTCGCTTTTTTCCAGGATATTGCCATCGATATCGGACAACGCGTAGGCGATCGTGACAACGGAGTTTTTTTCTATGACCATTTAATTTAATTCTTTCGCTAAATTGAGAACTTCTCGGGCATGTCGCTTGGGATTAATGTTACGCATAATGTGACGGATCACACCCCGGCGATCGACCACAACCGTGCAGCGGCGGACGCACAACTTTCTCATGCCGTCTTTTTCGCGCTCTTCCAATACATCGTAGCTTTGGCACACGTTGCCGTCATCATCGGACAACAACTGAACCGTCAAACCATGCTTGTCACGAAACGCGGCGTGGCAAATGCAATCATCGCGAGAAATGCCATACACGACGGTTTGATAACGCGCAAACTCTGCTTCGAGATCGCCGAAGTTAATCGACTCAAGGGTGCATGCCGGCGTGTCGTCTTTCGGATAAAAATACAGGACAACATTTTGCTTCCCACGCATATCGGCGAGCCTGACCATCTCCATACCGGCATCGGGCAAATGAAAATCCGGCGCTGCGTCTCCAACTCTGAGCATCAACTTGCACCATCAAGCTTGATGCGGGAATTTTACCTCAAATATTCTGCACGCAAAAAACCGCGGTTTGAGCCAGACGCGGTGTGGCTTAGAATGGCCTGATGCTAAAGACACTCCTCGGCGGCATCACGGCGCGCCAATTTTTGCGTGAGCATTGGCAAAAAAAACCATTGCTGGTGCGCCAGGCCATTCCCGGTTTTCGCGGCGTGCTCTCGACGTCGGAGCTGCTGCGCTTGGCGGGCGCCGGCGATGTCGAGTCGCGACTCGTGACGCGGCGACGCCGCAAGTGGTTATTGCAACGCGGGCCGTTTTCAAAATCTCAGTTTACGCAATTGCCGAAGAAAAATTGGACCGTGCTAGTGCAGGATCTGAATCATTTTGTCGCGGCCGGCAGGGAATTATTGCGCGCGTTTTCATTTATTCCCTATTCTCGCCTGGATGACCTGATGGTAAGTTACGCCACACCGGGAGGTGGTGTCGGGCCGCATTTCGATTCCTACGATGTGTTTTTGCTGCAGGGCAAAGGCGCGCGCCGTTGGCGCATTTCCGCCCAACGCGATTTAACGATGGCGCCGAATTCACCACTCAATATTTTAAAAAATTTCAAGTCAGAGCACGAGTGGACACTGAGCCCGGGCGATATGTTGTACCTGCCGCCGAATTTCGCCCATGAAGGCGTGGCCGAATCCGAATGTACGACTTATTCCATCGGCTTTCGTGCGCCGTCAGCGCAGGAACTCGCGTTCAATTTTCTGAACTTTTTGCAAGACAAACTTAAGCTGGATGGCATGTACAGCGATCCAGATTTACGCGCGCAGACCCATCCCGCCGAAATTAGCGCCGCGATGGTTCGACAAGCTGCACGATTGCTTAAAGGACTCGATTGGAATAACGAATCGTGCGCGCAATTCCTCGGCAGTTACCTCACGGAGCCAAAGTCCCAGGTATTTTTCGCCGCGCCGGAAGATCCGCTGGATGCCGCGGAATTTCGCCGTGAGATCGCCGCGCGGGGTATCGCATTGGACTTAAAAAGCCGGATGCTGAGCCACAAAACGTGGACCTTTATCAATGGTGAATGCATTTCCACGCCGCCAAGTGCAGCGGCGCTCTTGCGCGAACTGAGTGATCGTTGGATGATTGCACCTAATAAATTCATCGATCAAACGAGCTTGAGGTTGTTGCGCGAATGGTATGTCAATGGCTACCTGGCGCTGCGCAGAGAGGAACGATAGTGCAACAAATGATCGAGAAATCTGTCATTACACCGATCAGCGGCATTGCTGAATTGTCCGCGGCAATCGACGAAATCATTGCGTCGGCAACCCGCCATATTGTGATTTTTGATCGCGATTTGGCCGAAGGCGGATACAACGGTGCGCAGCGTTTCAACCGTTTCAAAGTGTTTCTACTTTCTAACCCGCGTAACCGCGTTGATATTGCGCTGCATAAAAGCGAAAGCCTCGAGCGCGATTGCGCGCGCATGATGACTTTATTGCGTCAATTTCCCTACGCGATCCACATTCACCGAACATTGCCCGAGGCGCAGCGCGTGCAAGACGGTTTCGTCATCGCCGATGGCATACACTACGTTCATCGTTTCCACTGAGACCACCCGCGCGGGCAACTGGCATTTCACGACGAATCGGGAGCGGCGATATTGCAGCGCCGTTTCGACGAGATTTGGGGCTATACGGAGCCTGCGGCAGCGGCCACTGTGCTCGGCCTATAAGCGCTGACCCAACTCGGAGCATCTAAGCAATGCTCAACCAGGTGTTGTTATTTTGCAAATCGATATAAAAAAGTGATACAATACAAGGCTTATCTAGAAAATTTCTCTAGACCTGGTAGAATTTTTTAGTCGGCCGCAGCAGATGGCCGGAACCGTTTTTGTTAACTCACCTAAGGGAAAAATAGTATGAAACACGCTCTCCTCCTCGCCGCTTTGTTGGCTATCGCGCTTGCCGGCTGTGGCAAGAAAGAAGAACCCGTTGCCGCTCCGACAGCACCTGCCGCTGAAGCACCCGCTCCGGTTGCACCTGCTGCTGAAGCACCGGCCGCGCCCGCGGCTGACGCTGCGGCCGGCGCCGCGGACGCTGCAAAAGATGCCGCTGGCGCTGCTGCTGGCGCCGCCGATGCTGCAAAAGACGCGGCTGGCGCTGCAAAAGAAGCCGCTGGTGACGCAAAAGACGCCGCTGGCGCCGCCGCTGGCGCAGCAGATGCCGCTAAAGAAGCGGCATCCGGCGAGAAGAAGTAATTTCGCTGGGCGTTAGTTGTAAAAAAAGCCGACCTGCGGGTCGGCTTTTTATTGGCTGATTTCCATTCGCTAACCGGCGCCATCTTGCTTCACCGGCGTACGCTGATAAAAATCGGCGGCAACGCTGTGCCATGGAAGGCCTATCGACAGGCCGGCGTAGGGTGTCGCGAGAGCACCCGATAAATCGGGATCAAGTTGTTCCCAATGAGTCTGCAAAGGCTCAATAATTTTCTCGGCGATGGGCTTGAGTAGATCTTCCCGGGTTACCAAAACATGCTCTTTGAACACCGCCATCGCACACAATGGCACGGGACCCTGTTTGGCAAAACGGCCCTGCCCGGTTCGGGCGGCGACCGCTACTTTTTGCGACAAGACCGCAACGTCGAGTTGATTGGATAGCAGTAGTCTAACAACCTCGGGCGCAGTTTGCGCACGACCGGAAGAAGGCTTACTTTCATTCCAGTAGATCGAAAAAAATACAACGACGCCGTCTGCGACGACACCGGCACGTTTGTCGTCATTGGGCGCCATGACGATCAGCCGAGTCTTGCGGAAGATATGAAATTTCCGATACGGCGAATGGCCGCTGAGCAATGCCCATGCGGCCACCGCGCTACCGGAAACGAGAAACGAACGACGCTTCATGACGTGGGCGGAGGATGACGCCCCGCTTTATTCAAACGCTATTTCGTAAATACGCCGAGATCCAAAATCGCGGATACGGCGAAGTTCGGCACATCAACGAGATTGCCGATGCGTAGATCCACTGCAACGCTCGACAAGCAATAAGCCTGTTCGCGCGACAGCCCTTTATTGGCCACTAGCCAATCGATCATGTGCAGCAATGCATCGCGCGCGGCCAAGGTCACGTCTTCCGACAAGTTGGTCAGTCCCATGAGCTTGGTGCCATCAAGATACTTATGGGTCGGCGGAACCATGCCCTCGGGTTTCAACGGATAACCAACCGTTGCATAGAACTTGTCCGGAGTGATGCGGTGCAGTTGCGTGCCACCTTCGTAATGTACGGTTTTAACTTGTTTGCCGAGTCCTTTGCGTACCGACACTTTCACTTTCACCGTCGCGCCCATTTCAATCGCCGTACCGGAGACTTCACCGTCACCTTGCGCGAAATGCACGTCACCGATGGACAACAGACAACCCTTCACGAAACACGGGAACAGCATGGTGGTGCCGACCTGCATTTGCTTGATGTCCATGTTGCCGCCGTTTTCACGCGGCGGAATAGTGCGTAGGCAAAGGTCCTTGGCGCTACCGTTTTCGCCGCACACGGCGGCCGGCAGGGCTTGTTTCGGCTCGGGCGGCAACACTACGCCGCCGGCGGCGGCGAGATCGCCTTCACGCTTTTTCCACGCTGCGGTTTGCTCGGGTCCGGGCGCGACACCGACCGTGCCCAAGAATCCGTCAAGCTTGACCTTCACGCCGGGCAAATCGGGCGACGTGGCCCCGTCTCGGGTCAAGTCCCAGCGAACTAGGAACGGCTCGGTGAAAAGATCCCGCAGGAAACCGAATCCGGGAATAATGACGGTGTAGCCGAACTTGTCTGGATTGACATCGATCAACTCAACCGCAAGCACGTCGCCGACATCCGCGCCCTCGACGAACAGCGGCCCGGTGAGCGGATGCACCAGATTCAAGTTAACGCCGGCGATGTCTTTCGCGGAAGACTGGCGGGTCAAGGCATCGTCAACTGCGTCGCGCGTGCCGAAGGTGATGGCATCGCCAGGCTTGGCGGTCGCGACGGGTTTAATGTCGTGATGCCAACGATTGTGGCAATTCGGGTCGTCCACACAGTGGGAACCTTTTTTCGGAATATTGATATTCGCGGCGACCGCGCTCTGGGCTCCAAACAAGACAACGGCCAGCACTACGACGGAACGAATCGAATTCACAAGATGCATCATCGAAAACCCCCTCATCAAAAATTATTTGAGTAAAAACGATTTTGCTAATCAGCCAACGTAGGTCGATCAGCGATAGTAGAAGCCGATCGACTTATGCTTAAGGTAACAGAAGCGAATTAGAATGTCGATATGCCTAGTAGGCATTTTGTCCGAGACCACGCCACGAGGCTTATCCAGCCTTGCCTTCAGCGATCCATGTGCCAGGAACCGCTCTGCTGTTGCCTCACGGCCGGGTCAATAAAAAGCCCGCGCAGAACGGGCGAATCCCTTAGCACCTTCTGTAGGTTATTTTACTTGTACGCTGTCGAGATAGGCTTTCTTTGCGATCGGTGACGGCTTCGATGCCACCGGTCACCGCCAATAAACTTTGCGCGGGTGAGCCGAACTCAACCATCTACATAAGACTACGCCAGGATAACCCGAACTCCTGATCGGCAATGCCGATCCAACCCGGTTCGCATCCTAAGGCCGGGGACAGCGCCGCACGGGCATGATTCGGCGAATTGTTTTGTCGACTCAAATGCGCCGCAACACAGTGCTGTAGCGCGCTACAGTCGAGTTTGGATAAAAGACTCGCCGACGCAGCATTGCTTAAATGACCAAAACGCCCGCCGATGCGTTCTTTGAGCGAGAGCGGATAGGCGCTTTGCTGTAACAGCACGGTGTCATGGTTCGCTTCCAGCACCAGGCCATTGAGCCCGGACAACATAGTTTCGATGTGCGGCGTCGTGCCCCCGACATCGGTGAGCACACCAAATCGCCGCGCACCGTCACTGAACACGAATTGCGCCGGCTCGCGCGCATCATGGGGAACCGGAAAGGGAAATACTTCAATGTCATCGATAGCGAATGGCGCGTGACTATCAAATTCGCGCACCAAATCATGCGGGAAAAAATCGTCGGCTTGGCTGGCAAACGTCCCGTAGGTGAGCCAGACCGGTACGCGATGCTTGCGTGCGAATTTAGCGACACCGCGAATGTGGTCGCCATGTTCGTGGGTGACCACGATCGCGGAAATATCACCGGAAACGAGTCCAAGGCGAGCTAGGCGCAACTCCGTTTCGGTCAAGCTAAATCCACAATCGAGCATGAGCCGGGTTTCCCCAACCTCGACGATCATTGCGTTACCCTCGCTGCCGCTTCCGAGAGATGCGAAACGCAGCATGGGCTACTTTAATTGGTTGTAGAGGAGATCGAGAATCTTGTCGCCCACCTGGGTTTTTTCCGGATTACCAGCCTTGTCTTGAATCCGCACAGCAGAGGAATTGCCGGCATCGCTGACGATAATCCGGTATTGTTCCTGCTTACCAGGTTTTGGATCACCGCTACCAAAGAGCCGCGCGAAAAAACCTTTCGGCTTCACTTTATTATCATCCTGCGGATCAACATAGCTCACGAAATAAACGCCTTTAGAGCGATCGCGATCATCTACGGTGAAACCGACACGATCGAGCGCCAGGCCGACTCGACGCCAAGCACGCTCGAAATCTTCCAGCACGTTTAGCTGGCTTTTTCCATCGCTTGCCTTCACGAACTTGGCGCGATCGGCAGGCTTTGGCTGCGCATCGGCCTGGGCGCGCACGTCTTCGGAACCTAGGCGATTGGCAAGGCGCAGCAGCATTTCCGCTTCCAGCTCCACGTCGGCTTTACGCGGCTGCCAGCGTGTGTCTTTCTTCAACTCCGAGGTATAAACCTCTTGCATGCCGCGATGGGTAATGTAAACCTCCGTCGTACCGGACTCCTCTGCGCGCTCTAAACGCGTTCGGAATTTATCGCGCTCACCCGTGGAGTACAATCCATCGAATACTTTACCAATCGTTCTGCGCAAAATATCCTGCGGAATCTTCGCGCGATTTTCCGCCCAGTCGGTCTCCATCACACCCGCTTCCGGCGCGTCAATCTTAAGTATAAATCCAGTCTCTTGCCAAAAGTCCTTTACCTGCAACCAAAGTTCCTCGGCGGGCATGTTGATTTTGAGCCAGCGCTGATTACCGTCCCGTTCAAGCTTAAACTTGCTATTGGTCGGCAGGACTTTCGCGGATTTATCCGTTGTGCCCGCTGTTTTTCCACCTTCATAAGTCGATAAAGTGGTCCCACCTTGGGATTTTCCGTCCGGCACCGCGAATCGATCATCGGAAGATGGCGCAGTCAAATCCGGCGGAATTTCCAACGGTTGAATCTGTCCCGCAGATTTGTAGTCAATCTTTTTGTTGGCAAAAAACGAAGACTGGGTGCTGCAACCCAGCGCTAAAACCAATAGCGGGGCCGCAATCGCGGCGCGCAGGTAATACTTCATCGGAAAAACCTCGGACAGAGCGGAAATGGAAAATGGGCTGACGATTTTTTTAAGCATTAATCGATTCCGGCTGCGCGCATCGCCTCGCGCAAACGATTATGGTAAATCGGCGACAACGAAGTGAGGGGCAAACGAATCCCGGGGCCGATCCGACCCATTTGCTCGAGCACCCACTTAACCGGAATAGGATTGCCCTCGACAAACAAGTCACGGTGCAAAGCTTGCAACCTGTCATTGACCGCACGAGCGGCGGCGAAATCGCCTTGCAGCGCCGCGCGACACATGTTTGCCATCAAAGCCGGGGCGACATTGGCTGTCACTGAAATGACGCCGTGGCCGCCCATCAACATAAACGCCAGGCCACTGCCATCATCACCACTATAGAGGGCGAATTCTTTCGGAGCGCGGCGCACTAAATCGGCGCACCGCTCCAAATTCCCCGTCGCATCTTTGATGCCGATAATTCCCGGTACTTGGGCTAAGCGCAGGGTTGTGTCGTTATGTAAATCCGCAACAGTGCGGCTGGGCACGTTGTAGAGAATCTGCGGCAAATCGACCGCCTCGACAATCGCCTTAAAATGTTGATACATGCCATCTTGCGTCGGCCGGTTGTAATAAGGGACGACAGACAAGCTGAACTTGGCGCCGACTTCCTTGGCGTGACGTGAAAGTTCGATTGCTTCTTTGGTGGAGTTGGCGCCGGTGCCGGCAATCACCGCAACCCGGCCGGCCGCGTATTCAATAACGGCGCCGATAACAGCGACATTCTCCTCCATGCTAACGGTCGGAGATTCACCGGTCGTGCCCACGGCGACAATGGCGTCGGTTCCCGATGCAACATGAAATTCAACCAAGCCTTTGAGACGCTCATAGTTTATGCTCCCATCGGGGAACATCGGTGTCGCAATAGCAACAATACTTCCCGTAATCATGACAAAACAATCAAGTAAAACGCGAGTTTACCCTAATTACCCGGCACGGGAAAATGACGCGGGGGCGCGCCGTTCTTGACGGCGCAAATTCTTTGCATCACCGCAGGTTTGGGGCGCTCAACGTAAACGTCTTCGAACGCAATAACGCGCGTGCTATCGACCGTCATCGCCAGGAGTTCGCCCGGCTTCAACAAAAAATCCGGGTTACTCGGACGACCAAATTCGGCGTTTCCCTGCGAAAACGTCTCGTAAATCAACACGCCACCGGGTTTAAGTGACGCAATTAACTGCGCTAAATGTGGCCTGAATAGATAGTTGGTCACGACAACGCCATCGAAGCCTTCGTGATTGAACGGCCAAGGCGCGTTTTCCAGATCCGCTTGTACTACCTGGCAATTGGCTTCCCCTTGCAAGTCCTTAACGCCGTCAATAGCCAAATCCACGGCGGTTACCTTGAAACCTCGTTCGAGTAAATGCCGCGTGTGGCGCCCAGATCCGCAGGCGACGTCCAAAACGCAACTGGCAGGAATGATCGCGCCGGCCCAGCGCCGCACCCAATCGGATGGCGAAAAAATGTCATGAAGCATACAAAAACAGCTATGTGTTCGTTTTTAATGACTAATCAAAAATAAATCAATTCAATTTTGTTCCATGCGGAAATTGAAAACGCAAAAGAATTTTGCAATCTTTAACAAAACTTAACAAATTTTTGATAGTGTAATCGACACAGCGCTGCAAAATGGCGCCGTCGTCGAGTTTCCTATTGCATTGCGCGAGGTAACTCTGATGACTGTGGCCCGAAAAAGTCACTGCGCAATACCCTACGGCGAACTTGAAGACGTAATCAAAAACTATCTCAAGTCAAGCCACCAAAGTCGATATTATGTGGCTTTATGGAAAAAACGCGCTGCCCGAGGAAATCCAGGCTGGACTGGAAATCCGTCGTAGCGTTAGGTCTTACCTAACCCAAAACTTAACCAAATAGGCGCCAACATGAATGCGATTTCCGAGCAGATTAATCTGTTTAATCAGAATTACCGTGAACTAACCGCCCGCTTCGATCACGAGTATGGTGTTCTTTGGGCACATATGAACCCGGCGCCGATCCCGTGTTTCTCCAGTGGAATTCTGGCGGATATGCGCGATTACCAAGCGATCATTCAAAGCTCGGGAGGTGTCATTGCGACGCGAGGTCGAATACGCACAATTGACTATTTCGTGTTGGCATCTAAGGTCGCTGGAGTATTTAATCTCGGCGGCGATCTCAGGCTTTTCCGAGACCTCATCATTCGCGGCGAGCGCGATAAACTGTTTCAATATGCGAAAGCGTGTATCGACGTGTTATATGCGAACATCATCAACTACGACCTTCCCATCACGACCATCTCGCTTGTGCAAGGCGACGCCCTCGGTGGTGGATTCGAAGCGGCGTTATCGAGCGATATCATCATCGCTGAAAAAAGCGCGCAGATGGGATTGCCGGAAGTATTGTTTAATCTTTTCCCGGGCATGGGCGCCTACAGTCTAATTGGCCGTCGTATCGGCACTAAGCGGGCCGAGGACTTTATTCTGAGCGGCCGCATTTATACAGCAGAGGAGTTACATGAAATTGGGCTCGTGGATATTGTCGCCGAAGATGGATATGGAGAAATGGCGTTATACGAGTACATCAAGAAACAAAACCGCCGTCGTAATACGATGAACGCATTAGCGCAGGTGCGCCGGCGTTGCAATGCCGTTAGTTACGAGGAATTGATCGATGTTACAAAGATTTGGGTCGATGCCGCATTTCGACTGGAAGACCGGGATTTAAGGATGATGGAGAGACTGGTGCGCGCCCAGCGAAAATTAGCGGTCGAAACAACAGAAGCTGAGGTCGAGCAAGTCGCAGCTTAGATCGCGGCCTCTTTGCCGCGATCGAGGTAGTCGTTGAGCGCTAATCGCGTGGCACTGAACAAAGCAACAATGTTGGCGAGAATAGCCGCGCCCTCGCCATCAAGCTCTTGGTGAGATAGAGCCAAGACCTGAGAACTGGCCTCGAATAACGCAACCGCGCCTATGCTGCCCGCACTGCCCTTAAGCCCGTGCGCCAGGTCTTTGAACTCTTCGTACTGTGCAATGCCGAGTGCGATCTTCATTTTTCCGACTAATGCCTCGCTGTCGAAAATGAAGCCGTTGATAAGACTCTCAAGAAACCGACCATCGTTACCCAATTGTTCCAGCTCGCGCAACGTAACAAGATTCAAAACATTCGCCTTAGGCTGGCTTAAATCAATTTTTTCATTTGCCCGTGGCGACGACACGTCGGTACGCTCGATCGCATAGGTGGTTTTTTCGCCACTGGTTAATTTTTCGATTGTGGCAAGTAGATTGTGGTTTTCGACTGGCTTGGTTAGGAAAGCATCGATTCCCGCTTGGCGACACTCTTCCATTGCTTCGGCAGTTGCGTTGGCGGTAAGAATAATAAACGGCATGCGCGGAAGTTTTCGATCAACAAAGCGATAAAACTTTGCGACCTCGACACCGCCCATTATCGGCATGTGCATGTCGACGACTGCGATATCGAATTCGCTCTGCTCCAACGCATCTAACGCCTCTTCGCCATTTTCCACAATATGCGTTAAGTGGCCGGCGCGCTCCAATAATTTCTGCAGCACTTTTTGGTTCGTGGCATTGTCATCGGCGACCAGTATCCGCAGACGTTGCTTGCTCTGTACCTGCTCCGCGTGTTTCCGAGCAAGGGGAATTACGTCCGCCGTCGCCTGGGCGTCGCCAAGGTTGGCGGCTGCATGGATTGCATTGAAAAGGAGAGACTTGTCGGTGGCGTTTTCCAGCAATGCGGAGTAGGCCGATAGGTTTGAGCGATGAGCGTTTCGCAGAGAAATCTGGGCGTTGATCAGCAACAGCGCGATGCGCCTACTCAATTTGTTACGTGAAATGATTTGTTGCGCAACCTCATTTTCGTCCACGATCGAACTGGCATCGACTATCGCAACATCAAAACTGCGGTCGCCGTGGCCAATCAACTCGAGCGCTCCGGCTAGATTCTTGGCGCGCACATGTGTGGCGCCCCAACCTGTCAGATGCCCGCCGATCAGCGCCGCGTCGTGATCCGAGCCGCTAAGTATGAGTACTCGGCTATGGTCAAGGCGGAACATTTTTTCAGCCACCTCAATACTTACTTTTTGCTTAGTTAACGGCAATTCGAACCAAAACGTGCTTCCCTTTCCCTCAATACTAGAAAGCCCAATGTTGCCCCCCATCAACTCCACTAGTTGTTTTGAAATTGTGGCGCCGAGACCGGTTCCGCCGTAGCGCCGGGTTGTGGATTGGTCCGCTTGGGTAAAGCTATCGAAAATTCGTGCATGCGCGTCAAAAGCGATGCCAATCCCCGTATCGATTACTTCGAATCGCAATCTAATTTCGTCGAGATTCTCATTTACAACACCGACTCGAAGCAAAACCTCGCCGTACTGCGTAAATTTGATGGCGTTACCGACCAAATTGATGATCACCTGGCGCAAGTGATGAGGGTCACCCCGTAAAAGATAACTGACACGCGGGTGAATTTGAAGATTCAACAGGAGCCCTTTTGCGTGAGCTTGGGGCTGCAGTATCTTTGTGGTGCTATTTGCCAACGCGTGTAAATCAAAATCGATCATCTCGGTTGTGAGTTTTCCCGCCTCGATTTTGGAAATATCCAGTACGTTTTCAATCAGCGAAAGCAGCACCTTCGCCGAATTGTGCATCGTGTTCGCGAGATCGCGTTGTTCTTCGTCGAGCTTGGTGGTCGCTAACAGACTATTCACGCCAATAATGCCATTTAACGGCGTTCGCATTTCGTGGCTCATCACGGCGAGAAAACGGCTCTTGGCATTGCTCGCATCTTCTGCTCGCTTGCGCGCTTCTGTAATACGGGTGAGCAGCGTTGACACATAAAGCGGGAGTATCACTAGGCTAATTAACAGGCCGATACCCATATTGACGTGAGACTTCCAGTATTCGTTAGTTGCCATCACGAACATGAAACCAGCGATGCTCAGAGCCTGAGAAAAGAACAAATATGGCTTGCCGTAGCGAAAGCCGTTACCAAAGGTCACGAATAAGTAGACCCCAAACACCACAGTACCGATGTCTCCGGTAACCGCCATGCCATAACTTGACATGCCGATATCAGCGACAGCGCCAAGCAGCCGGCGCGGAATATTGATGCCCGGACGGATCAATATCCATGCAAAAATACCAGTAGCAAGAAAAAGGTAAAGACTCGACAACGGCCAGCGCCAGCCCGCCAGCCCACTTGGAGTCGATTCCCCGCCCAACCTAAGAAATATATAGCCGATGAGAACAGCGCTGATCGACAGGCGAAGAATTGCCTGTTCGTGTTCACTATCGGGACGGGAAGATAATTGCGCCTTGATTCTTTTCAACCAAGGAAGCAGCAGCGCTTTTGACATAATTATTATCGGAATGTGAAAGGTGCTACATGAGTTTCACTTGGCTTTGGCTGACATCTTGGAATGTCTCTCGAATAGCGTGAACTTTGTCTAGCTGTCGCATGAACGAATCGACACATCTCGGATCGAAGTGCTTGCCGCGCTGCTGCGTCAGGTACAGCAACGCCTCACTTACTTTCCAAGCCGGTTTATAGGGACGGATTGAGGTCAGCGCATCGAAAACATCGGCGACCGCAACGATGCGCGCGGCAAGCGGAATATCCTCCCCAACGAGTCCGCTCGGGTATCCCCGCCCATCAAATTTCTCGTGATGTCCGAGCGCGATCACGGCGCCCATGCGCAGATATTTCGACGGACTGTCCTTGAGGATATCGTAACCAATACGAGGATGGCGTTGCATATTGGCCGCTTCGTCGGCTGCCAAACTGCCGGGTTTAAGCAGAATTTGATCGGGAATGCCGATCTTCCCGATATCGTGCATCGGCGCGGCAAGCTCGATCATGTCGCACTCATCGTCGGAGAGCTTTAGGTCATCGGCGATCAAGCGCGAATATTTCGCCATGCGAATGATGTGGTTACCGGTTTCCTCGTCGCGAAATTCGCCCGCTTTGCCAAGTCGAAAGATAGTTTCCACTTCGCGAAGACGAATGTCTCGCACCGCCTCGGTCACCTGCTGCTCCAGCAGACGCGCACGATCCTTGATCACAATTTGCTGCCGTCGCATGGTCAGTAAATTGCGGCAACGTGCGCGACATTCATATTGGTCGACCGGTTTGGTCAAAAAGTCTGTCGCGCCTGCTTCCAAGGCCTTGTAGCGAACCTCGCGATCTTCCAGAACCGTCACAACGACAATCGGCACATCCATGCAGGAGTAAATGCCACGAATACGGCGAATAGTTTCGACGCCATCGAGTTGCGGCATTTTATAATCGGTCAACACTAAATCCACCGGATGGGTTTTCGCCCATTCAATCGCGGCTAGTGGATCTGCAAACGTTTGCACCTGAATACTGGGGTCGACGCCTCTAACAATTTCTTCAAGAATAACGCGTCCAGTCGATTGGTCATCGATCACCAGCACGGTGCTTCTATACGACGAAGCCGATCGAATTTCGTGGACGGACATATTATCTCGCGTTGTTATCGGGCCGCCGCGGCTAGCAGAGTTCATCTCTGGTTTCCTCATTCGTATGGCGGGTTAACTTCGTCCTGTTTGAGTTATTTATCTTCATTTTGTGATGTGGTATCGATTTTTACCTGATGGTGATACCACTTTTCGAATTGTTTTGCAACCAATTGTTGCTATAGGGGTTTTCGCGATATAGAGAAAGCAAATATTGGGCCAGCCGGTCGATATCGAGCAATTTCGCACTAAAACACTCGTGGCTACCGCGATAAAATATCATAACTATCTGAAATATAATAATGTTTTTTATAGGTATCCCATCAAACGCGATTAGGACCGATATTGATAAATTACTGCGCAAACTGACGCATTGCAAGGCGTAGCGCTTTTTGCGTCACCTTGCAAATCCAAGCTATTCGACCAGTGGCCGTAGCAATCCGGCCAGTTGCGGATCAAGGGAATCGAGATTAACTTTTCTCAGCAGCATTGGTTTGCTCAAACCTGTCGCGCGCTGATTTACACTTCCGTCCAGTTGTTGACCGCCGTCGGACAACGCCAAATTAACAACCAGCATCGGGTGATCGAACTTTAACTCGTTTCCGACGGGGCGTGCGATGGCTTCAAAAGTCAGTGCGCCAATCGCATTGTATTCTTGCAGATGGACAACGTCATTCTGCTGACGAATTAGATAAAAGATCGAAATATCTTGCCCGTCTTGCCAAATTCCTTGGAAATTTGCCGTTTCAACTTTCGCGACCGGCACTGATTTTTGCTCGCGCGCCGGCTTAGGCGGTTTAACGACCGCTGGCGTCACGGCTTCAGGATTCTCAGCCACCTGTTTTTGCGGCGGCGATTGGTATTCTGGGACCGGATTCTGCGCGGGTGGTGCGATGTTGTTTACGCTTGCTGTCGTTGGGGCATCGGGTTGGGTTAAAGCACCGAGCATTCCCAATATTACCAGTCCACTTAAGCCAATTGCCGTCATCGCAAGTCTGCGGCCTTTCACCAATCCCGCTTTGACGTCCTTAAACCCGGTAAACGCAAGCCAGAGCGCGATCGCACTGATAAAGATACCGCCCAGTTTTTCGTCATAATCAAGACCTTCCGAGGCCGCAGCGAACACCAACGCAATTAAGCAAAACGCGGCGATAACCTTGCCACTATTCTTAAGCGGCGCCAAAACGTGCGGCGGCGGGTTTGGCGAAGGCGTCGGAGCGGGCTTGGGCGCAAATTGTCCGACACGCCGGATATCTGCCGAAAGCGCATCTAAATCCACCTTGCGATGGGCGGCATGGTCGCTTATCGAACGGGATTGTTGCTGAATCAAATCGCGAATGTTTGGCGGCAATTCGTCGGCCTTTGGCATAGACGCACCATCCACCAACACCGGAACGACCGTCACCTCCGGCCGCGCCAATGCCAATGCAATTTCGCGGCGATGCACATCGTCTTCCGACATCAGGCGCTGACGGCCCTCGTCATCTTGCGCATTCAACCAACCGTGCCCGATGACCACTAAGACAATATTGCAATCGCCGAGGGCGCGCTCGATTTGGTCTTTCCATTTGCCGGCCTTCAGTGTGTCCTTATCGAGGAAAATTTTTTCCTCGCCGAACTCATCGACTAGCCGATCACGCAAACTCAGCGCCCAGGCTTTTGAATCGCGCTCGCGATAACTGATGAAGATGCCAGCCATTGCTCTTTAACCTCCTAACAATTGAATACTGCCGGAAAATGCGCGTCCGTTACTTGCCGCCCCACGGCTTCACCTACACGCCGGAGCTGCGCCATATAAGCAACGGAGTCCAGTTGCTGTACCTGGCACGGTTCGACGTCCATTAGATCGAGTTGCGCCAATCCCGTTTTCGTCAATTCAGCGTTGTAACGCAGATAGGTGAATTGCTTCGATGTTCCTGTTTCATTGAAATCGCCGCGCAAAGCGCCGATCTCTCGGTCCAACGGGTCGCCGTGCAAGCATCGACCGAGCACGCGGCACAGCAAATCCTGCTGGTACAGCGCGCCAAACATCAACGCCGACGGCAGCGAAGTTGCGTTGTAGAGCAAATTCATCTCGCCCGGCGCGAGATCCTCGTTCGCCTCCGGACTCGTTCCCGTTCCAATCGAGACGACCAGTAATTTTTCTTCGCCGACCGGCCAGCGCAAATGGTATTGGGGTAGCGTCGCCATCAAGAACAACTGCAGCCCCGGATTGTTGTAAGGCGTGATGGCGCCATCGACAAACGTAAAACGATGCTTTCCAACGTCGATGACTTCCGGTGGGAAATAAGTCGGCGCCGCCGTGCTGGCGCGCACCAGTTGCCACAACGGCAATCGGAGATTGCAATCGGCGCGGATCGGATCGTTATATTTCGCCGCGGGATTGTTACACACCGGCCAGGGCGAATCGGTGGTGCTGTTGCGCATCACCAGCATCAATAAAGTTTTTAAGCGCTTCGATCCAAGTGTGCTTGGCGCGCCATCCTCACTCAATACGTCGCGCAATTTTTCTGCCAATGCTTCGTCTTCGTACTTATAACGAAAGCGTTTCAGGATCGACGCTTTGTCGAACATGGTCTTGCCGTTGTCTTGATAAAACTCTCGCACCTGGGAGACGCGCATGCCCCAGGCGAGGCATGTGGCGATAATGCCGCCGGTGCTGGTTCCGGCGATGTAATCGAAGTAATCGGCCAACACGAAATCGTCACCGCGACGGAGCCGACGCTGCAACATCGATTCGATCGCCGCCAACACTTCGACGCTGATCAGTCCACGTATGCCGCCGCCGTCGAGCGCCAACAAACGCTTGGGTCCTGTTTGTGAAATTTTGTCTGCAAAATTCATCGCGCCCTCACGCAAAAATTTGTTGGGTATACAAAACCCACACCTGGCCTAGATGTTTTTTGACCGTTTCGATCATATGCTTGGTGCCACCCGGACCGTCGCCCTCTTGACCATCCCACAGCGCGATGAAGCGAACTTTATCGGTCCCCAGCGCCAATGCATTGTAGAGCATACGCATATTGTTTCGCGCGAACGGGTTGACGTTCGCCGCGCCGGGCCCAAGCTCGCCGGTCAAAATAAACAAGGTCGACTTCGGGTGATCTCGTACACGAAAATAGCGTTTCTTCCATTCCTCGCCGGCGAAGTTAACCGATTTTTCGAGGAACTTCGGCTCGTCAAATGCCAGATAAAGATGCACCGCCATGCCACGTTCGAGACACAGTTCGGCAAATAACAAGTCACCGCCACACGCCGCGCTGCAGATTGCCAGATCGGCATCGGTGGCGCCAAGTTCATTGAGCTTGTTCAGAATCGCAGCGCGCGCCAGAACCGATTTCCCATCCGGAAAGCGCGGTTTTTCGCGATCAGGCGTATCTACCATATGACCGCTAAACAAAATGGTCATCCGTGACTGCCAGGGCGGCTTCAAGCGATTGATCTCGATCTCGATCACGCCAAGCGCGGCGGCCGTTTCGTCTGCGCGAAATTCCAAATCGCGCAGAACCGTCAGTTGTTGCCGCGTTGAATCGAGCGCAAACCAATTGTCCTTGCTGATCGCGGCCGCATCTTTGTATGCGCGCACAACGTCTTTTTTTGGCGCACTGAGCAGCGCCAAATCCGCCAACGTTACCCGCGCCCAATAGCTCTTGCCGTCGCGTTCCTTAGCGCAGCGCGCCACCCAGCGCACACCACCTTCCATCGCCTTTCGATCTTTCGCCTCTTCAGTCGATCCGGTTAAATGCTGGTGCAAATACGACAAGATGACAGCGTTGATACCCGCGTAAAAATTGCTCGGGTCCGTGGTGAAACCGGACTTGTAGGCTTCGATGGATTCCTCTAACCGATCAATTTCGCCGGTCGCGACTGCGCGCATTTCAACCGTCGTAACATTTTTATTGCGCCAGGTCGCAATCCAGGCCTCTTTCTCAATCCGCCCTTTGAGGGACCAGCACTCCGCATTGTTCGAATATTTTTCAACCAGGTTATCGATCCTGACGCGCGCCTCCTCGTAACGATTCATCCGTCCCAGCAAAATCGCAGACTGTTGTTGGCTATCCAAATCCGTTGGATCAACTTCGAATGCAGCGTTATATTGACTCAGAGCAAATCCGAATTGGCCCATTTTCATCAATGCCTTGCCGGCCGCGCGGTGAGCGTCCAAGTGCAATGCCTGCGTCGGCGCCTCGTCTGCGAGCAACATAATGTCGCCAGGCCGATGCTTGTCGCGTGCGATCTCGATGCGCTCTTCCCAACGCTCGTAGCGCTCCCAAAATTCCTGCGCCTCGCCCACACGCAGGGTTTTCCAATCCGGCTCTTTCAGATAACTCAGCAAATGATAGACCGGACTGACCTTGCGCCCGTGCCACGATGCCATTGTCTCCGTCGCAAATTGCGCAAGCTTGGCTTGGTCCTGCGGCAGGAAATCCGGATCGGGCACGCCATCTTTGGTGTGATAGCGAAGCACCCGATCGGTATAGACGTCGAAAGGCATCTGCTCGCGCTGCGTGACAATTTGAATCACGCCACGGGAGCGTAGCGCGTGGCGCACGCCCAGTTCGTACCACACATTTGGATTATCAATGGAAAGATCGACCACAACGAGATCGGCAATTAGCAATTGCTGAAACATATCGGAGCGAATATTACCCGCACGCATTTCCTCGTCTGCGCGAAATACCTCGAAGTGCGCCTCGGTCAGCGCCGGCTCGATGTACTCGCGAAACACACGATTGAAGTCGATACCTTGTTTGATCCCAAACGGCATCGCGACAAAAGTGAAAAAAGCCATTCACCCTCCGTCGTCGGGCTGTTGCAGCAAAGAATTATTCTTGTACTCGCTATGATGCCATAGGATGTTGATTCGCAACAAATTCTAATATCAATGCCGCAGCGGGCAATCGGCATGCGGCTCTCAGCCGTGCATGCCTGGAGAGGCAATATCCATGCGGGTCGTGGCTTGGTTAAAGATCCACTTGTGCCGGCGACACGCCGCGCTTATGCTGCGCGAACGGTCAACGATTCGAGCGCCATGAATTTCATTAACAGTTTCTTGCTGCGTTGGGCACTAACAACATTGCCGCTGTGGGTAGCGAGTTACATTTTTCGCGGCGTGAGTTTTGATTCCGTGGAAACCTTGATCATCGCAGGATTGTTGCTGGGCTTGGTCAATGCGATTATTAAGCCGTTGATCATCGTCCTGACGTTGCCGATCACACTGCTTACCCTGGGACTTTTCATCATCGTGATCAACACCGCGATTCTGTTTTTGGTGCAATGGCTGGTTCCCGGTTTTCGCATCGCCGATCTTGGCGCCGGTGTGTTGCTCGCTTTGTTTATTTCGGTTTTTAGCTTCGCGGTGAATCGTATGGTTCGACCTTAACGATAGGTCGCCAGCAGTCCGCGTTCCGCCAAATTTCTGAATAGTGCCTGACTGCCGAAATCCCACGGTGGAATTTTGTCGGTGTGGTTGACGCGATTCACCAACGCACCCAAGCGCGCTGCGCGAATCGCCACCACGTCGCCAAGTTTGTGGGTGAAACCTTGCCCCGGCGTGTCGCGATCTTGAATCGGCGCGAACATCGTGCCGAGAAATAGCATCAGTCCGTCTGGATATTGATGATGGCGGTTAATCGTCTGGCCAACTAGATCGGTAATATCGCGGCTGATTTTTGTCAGATCGCTAAGGCCGGACATTTTGAATCCATCCGTGCCGCTCACTTCGATCTCGATCTTGGTTTCGCGCGCGTCATTCAGACTGAAGTGCTTGTCGAATAAGCGAATGAATGGGCCGATCGAACAAGAACCATTATTGTCTTTTCCACGTCCGAGCAACAATGCGCTACGGCCTTCGAAGTCGCGCAAATTCACGTCGTTACCGAGCGCGGCGCCGATGATATCGCCGCGCGGACTGACCACCATGACCAACTCAGGCTCGGGATTGTTCCAATGGGAGGCGGGATGGATACCGATCTCGGCGCCCAGGCCGACCGCGGACATCGGCTGCGCTTTGGTGAAGACTTCCGCGTCCGGGCCGATGCCCACTTCCAGATATTGCGACCACAGATTGCGCTTCAGTAACGATTCCTTGACGCGCATCGCTTCCGCCGAGCCGGGTTTGACGCTGGAAATACTGGCGCCGATTTCGTCACCCAAACTTTTGCGAATGGTCTCTGCTAATTTGATATCGCCCTTTGCCTGCTCTTCGATCACACGCTCCAACATGCTCGACACGAACGTCACGCCGCAAGCTTTCACGGTTTGTAAATCGCACGGCGGCAAAAAATACGGATGCCGCGGATCGCGTTTTCCGGCTTCGCTGTTCGCCAGGATGTCGGCGAGTTTACCGATCAACTTAGCGCGCGCCCCCCGCACTAATTCCAACACGTCGGTGTGGCTGAGTAATTCCGCGCAGGTCGACGCGACGTTCGACAGATCATAAACCTGCTCGGGATCAATCAGCACCGGGCTTGGCCCGGCTGGCGAACCGGGAAGTTGAACACGGCCGATCAGCGTCGCCTGCGCGGCGTCTTCCGGCAAAATCGCTTGCGCGGTGAGATTCATCTAGGCCGCAGGCGCTGCTTCGCTCGCCGCGAAATCCAGCTCAACACGCGCGCCGCTCGGATCGTAACAAAACAACTGCCAGACGCCCGAGTCGTTTTGTTTACGTAAAACGTACTCGACGCCACGTTCATTCAACGTCGCGACGGTAGCAGGTAGATTGTTGGCGCTGAAAGCCATGTGATCCAACACACCGGCCGGCGGATCGGGCACCGCCCGTCCGGCGATGACGTGCAACACCGCACGATCGCCGACATAAAGCCATGCGCCGGGAAAACCCAGAGCGGGCCGATAACCCTCTTTCAGGCCTAGAATTTCGATGTAAAATTGCCGTGTAGCGTCCAAATCGTGGGTCAACACAGTGAAATGGTTCATCTCGCTAATTGCCATGGGGACTTCCTCCTGATTCGAATTTTACTCCGATGACATGAACGATGGAATCTGAGCATAATGGTATCCACTCACATATATGCGCGCGCACCTCAATAGCAATCGATACAGCCTGTGAGCCGCTCTGCTATTGGCTCACAAGGCAATGCCGGAGCCATTGAGAAACTCGACCTATTACTTTTGACATATGGACGCGATTGGCATTTTGGCGAATAGTTCGTCACTCAACCATTCTTGAGGAGGTAGACCATGGCAAAAAGCAACATTCTGCGCTGGATGGATATTGAACTGAGCCGCTCCGAAACCAATCCCGATCATATTTTCCATCGCCACAAAATATTGGCGGAGGGCGATTCCTGGTTCACGATCGGTGGCACGCCCCCGTGGAATTTATTGTACTCGTTGGAATTTCCGACAACCAACGTCGTGGTGACGCTCGCCAAGCCCGGCGACACTCTGAAAAGCATGGCGGATATTGTTAACAATTCCGAACTGCGCTTCGCCATGGATAAACTGCACGGCTATAAATGGGATACGATTTTGCTCAGCGCCGGTGGCAACGATCTGATTGATTATGCCAGCGGCAAAACGACCGAAGACAGCATACTCATTCCACCCGATGGGCGCGGCGCCATCGCTGACCCGGCCGATTACGTCGATCGCGGCAAACTCGCGCAGTTGATGGAGTACATACAAGAAGGCTTTCGCCGCATCGTGGCATTGCGCGACGCACCGAAGAGTTCCTGCGCCGGCGCACCGATATTGGTGCACACCTACGATCTGGTCACGCCGACGGATTCCCCGGCAACACTCGGGCCAATCACCCTCGGACCCTGGCTCTTCCCAACGTTGCGGCGCGCGAAAATTCCGGAATCCGATTGGATCGCATTGGCGGATTATTTGCTCGCTGAACTTCGCGACACTATTCTCGAATTGGCAACGCCCGGCGCGAAACAGCTCGCCAATTTCCATGTCGTCGATACCCAAGGAACCATCACCCGCGCGGTTCTCGGCTCGGTTGGCGAAAGCAACGACTGGCTCAATGAGATTCATCCGAATAAGGACGGCTATGAAAAACTCGCGAAAAAATTAAGCGCGAAACTCGGCGCGCTTCTGCCGTGAGCTAGAAAGTCGGTGGCAACCCGACGCGTCGATTACGGCGCGGCGGCTCGTATAACGATTTTTATCAATCAATACTCTGCGGACGACGCTATATTGCGCATCGCGACAGCACGCCGTCGCCGTAATCTGCGCTTCACTTCTACTCAACGTACTCATGGGATAAACATTGGAAATCGGAATCACACAAGCCACGCTATTGCTGCAAACCTACGGCGTCCCTTTGCTTTGGAAAATTCTTGGCGTCATCGCCATTTGGGTGATCGGCGCCTGGATCATCATCGGCGTGCGCAATCTGATCAAACGCTCTATGGCCGTTCGGCACATCGACACGACCCTGGCGAGTTATATCGACACCAGTGTCGGCGTGTTGCTGAAAATCCTCTTAGTCATCGCCATGCTCGGCACGCTCGGTGTTGCCACTACGTCGTTCGCCGCGCTGCTGGCCGCGGCCGGTGTCGCAATCGGTATCGCCTGGTCTGGTTTGCTCGCCAACTTTGCCGCCGGGGTGTTTCTGATTATGCTGCGCCCCTTTAAAGTCGGAGACGCCATCAGCGCGGGCGGCGCCAGCGGCGAGGTGAAGGAAATCGGCATGTTCGCGACGACTATTCACACCGCTGATAATGTTCGCGTGGTGGTCGGCAATAACAAAATTTTCTCCGATAACATCGTCAACTATTCGGCGAATCCCTTCCGCGGAGTTGATTTGCGTTGCCAAATCGCCCATGGCGTCGATTCTAAAGACGCGATATCGCGTTTGAAAGCGCGAGTCGGTCAAATCGCAAACATCCAGATGTCGCCAGAACCGGTGGTGGAAATTCTCGAGTTCAATGCGCTGGGTACATTGCTCGTGGTTCGTCCATTCTGTAACAATAACGACTATTGGCAAGTGTATTTTGATACCAATTACGCCATTCAAGAAGTGTGCGGCGCAGCGGGTTATCCCATTCCCGAAACTCGCCAAGCTACGCGTCAAATTTAGGCACGCTCTGATTTTCCCCCTGCGCTGGGAAAAGCAGGTCGTTCGCCGTTACAATGGCGAATGGATGACCTCACATCTTAAGCATGCTTGTCCTCGGCATCGAAACCTCCTGCGATGAAACCGGCATCGCGCTTTATGACACCGGACGTGGCCTGCTCGGCCACGCATTGCACACGCAAGTCGCGATGCATGCGGACTATGGTGGCGTGGTGCCAGAGTTGGCGTCGCGCGATCATATTCGCCGCGTGCTGCCGCTGACGCAACGCGTAATGCGCGACGCAAGCGCAACGCTGCAAGACCTCGACGCGATCGCCTACACCCAAGGCCCCGGCCTGGCGGGCGCGCTGATGGTCGGCGCCAGTGTCGGCGCAGCACTCGCTTATTCGTTGAAGATTCCCGCCATCGGTGTGCATCATCTAGAAGGACATTTGTTGTCTCCGCTGCTGTCCGATCCCGCGCCCACTTTTCCGTTTATCGCACTGCTGGTATCGGGTGGTCACACGCAGTTGATGCAAGTTAACGACGTTGGCCAATACAAATTGCTCGGCGAAACCGTCGACGATGCCGCCGGCGAAGCGTTCGACAAAAGTGCAAAGCTATTGGGATTGGGTTACCCCGGTGGTCCGGCGCTGGCAAAACTTGCAGCACGCGGCAAAGCGGAGCGCTTCAATCTTCCACGGCCAATGCTCAACAGCGGCGATTTAAATTTTAGCTTCAGCGGACTAAAAACGGCCGTGCTCACCGTCACTAAGCGCGAGCTATTGGATGATCAAGGCCGCGCCGATCTTGCAGCGTCTACCCAAGCGGCGATCGTCGACGTGTTAGCCGAGAAAAGTTTGCTCGCTATGGCGCAAACGGGAACCAAACGTCTGGTTGTCGCCGGCGGTGTCGGCGCGAACCAGCGTTTGCGCGAACGATTAACGCGTGAAGCCAGTGCAAAAAATCTCGAGGTGTTTTATCCGGCTTTCGAATTCTGCACCGACAATGGTGCGATGATCGCACTTGCCGGCGCGTTGCGCTTGCGTGCGGGTGCGCTCGGATCGTTATCTTTCGGCGTCAAACCGCGCTGGGATTTGGAAACGTTAGTGCCCGAAGAGGCGCATGAATAGTTCGCCCCAGGGCATGCCTCGCCACGAGCCAGGCTAGATAAGCGTCGTGGCCAGGGGATCAAGACGCGTAGCGCTGAATCCCCCTTGAATGAAACGCGCTCGATGCGCTGCGCCTGCTCCTTCCTATCCACCGCAAACACTGCATTTTGGATCTTTGTTGAGCTTGAGCGAGCGCCATTCCATGCTCAATCCGTCGAGCACCAGGAATCGCCCGTTCAAGGTCTGGCCACACCCTGTCAACAGTTTGATCGCTTCCGCCGCCTGCATGGCGCCGATAATGCCGACCAGCGGCGCGAACACGCCCATCACGGCGCAGCGTGTCTCTTCAAATTCTTGGTCTTCCGAAAACAAACAGTTGTAGCAAGGGCTCGAATCGTAGCGCATGTCGAACACGGAAATCTGGCCGTCGAAGCGAATGCCCGCGCCGGAGACTAATGGCTTTTTGTGTTTGACGCAGGCACGATTTACCGCGTGGCGCGTGGCGAAGTTGTCGCAGCAATCGAGCACGACATCCGCTTTGGCGACGCGTCGTTCCAGTGCCTCGCCCGATAGCCGCTGGGTGACGGCGAAGATTTCAATATCGGGATTTATTTCTAGTAAGGTGCGCCGCGCGGAAACGGCTTTGGCGACGCCAACCGAATCGTTGCGATGAACGATTTGCCGTTGCAAATTGGTCAGATCAACGACATCGCCGTCGCACAGTGTCAGCGTGCCGATGCCGCTAGTGGCGAGGTACAGCGACGCCGGCGACCCAAGGCCGCCGGCGCCGATGATTAATGCATGGGATTGATTGAGTTTTTCTTGGCCTTCTACGCCCAACTCGGACAGCAGGATGTGCCGGCTGTAGCGTAGAAGCGCGTGATCATCCACGCGAGCTTAGGTTGTTTGCGGCTTCGCGATGACCGGCAGTCCCTTCAAATGATTCAATGCCTGATCAAGCTGAAAGTCCGGTTTCTCGCCGTTCGGGCCGCTCGCTTCCGGCTTTTTCGCCGTTTCACCTGCCGCGGATTTTTGTTCCGGTTTCGAATCGGTCTTAGCTTCCGGCTTCGGCTGTGGCTTAGCGTCTTTGTCGGTTGGATTTGAAAGATGGCGCTCGAGATCTGCTTCGCGAATGCCCATATCGGCGCCGGGGGAGTTTGGATCTTCGACGATCACGTCGGGGACAATTCCCTTGGCTTGAATCGAGCGGCCGCTCGGCGTGTAGTAACGCGCCGTCGTCAGCTTGATCGCCGTGTTGTTAGCGAGTGGCACGATGGTTTGCACCGAGCCTTTGCCAAATGTTTGCGTGCCCATGACCGTCGCGCGTTTGTGATCTTGCAATGCGCCGGCGACAATCTCTGACGCCGATGCGGAGCCCGCATTCACCAATACGACCATCGGCACTTTCTTAATGCCTTCGGGCAACTTGGCAATGTAGTCGTCGCGGAAATTTCCGCGCAAATAATGTTCGCGGGAAGCGTTCAACTTCATCTTGGAATCATCGGTGCGGCCGTCTGTATAGGTGACCAGCACATCCGGCGGCAGGAAAGCCGCCGATACGGCCACGGCAGAATTCAACAGGCCGCCCGGATCATTGCGCAAATCGAGCACCAAGCCTTTTAACACGCCGCCATTTTTGCGATAAGTGTCTTGAATTGCCTGCGCTAAATTCTCGCCGGTGTGCTCTTGAAACTGGCTGATTCGAATCGAGGTATAACCCGGTTCCAAATCTTTCACCTTCACGCTTTTAACTTTGATGACATCGCGGGTGAGGGTGAAGATAAGCGGACTTTGCTCACCTTTACGCAACACCGTAAGTTTGATGCTGGTGCCGGGCTTGCCGCGCATGCGTTTTACCGCATCGTTCAATGTCAAGCCTTTGACGGCAGTATCGTCCAGTTTGATAACGAGGTCGCCGGATTTTATTCCGGCTTTATAAGCAGGAGAATCGTCGATTGGCGACACGACTTTAACGAAACCGTCTTCCATTCCAACTTCGATACCGAGTCCGCCGAATTCGCCCTGCGTGCCAACTTGAAGCTCCTTAAACGACTCGGCATCCAAATAAGCAGAATGCGGATCCAGGCCTGACACCATGCCGGTGATCGCTTCTTTGATGAGTTTCTTGTCTTCGACCGGCTCGACATAGTCACTCTTAATGCGACCGAAAATTTCGCTGAAGGTGCGCAGTTCTTCGACCGGCAACGGCGTCGGCGCCGGTTTATCGGCAATAGCGGAAAAATTCAGGCTGATCAACACTCCGATTACCGCGCCCGTTACCACTAACCCAATCTTTTGCATCTTGCTACTCATGGCGCCTACTCTCCGTAATAATAATTCTTGGACTGCGATGGATTCCGAGGCGCAGCGACCTCAACATTTAACGCGCCACCCACACCATCGGATCAAATGGTTTGCCACGGTGACGTAATTCAAAGTATAAACCGGATTCGGGATTGCCGCCGCTATTTCCCACGCTCGCCAACGCCTCACCGCCCTGCACTCGGTCGCCGGTTTGCTTCAACAACGCGTCATTGTTTCCATAGACGCTCATATAGCCATCGCCGTGGTCAATCACAGCCAAATTTCCGAAGCCGCGCAACCAATCAGCGAAAACTACGCGCCCTGCCGCGACCGCCCTGACCTCTTGTCCTTCGGCAGCGCGGATAAACAATCCGGACCAACTAATTCCGCTGTCACTGCGTGGACTGCCAAAGCGGTTGCTTAGTTCCCCGCGCACCGGCAAATGCAAGCGCCCGCGCAGCTTTGCAAACGCGATGCCGTCTAAATCGGCGTCGGGTAAAACATCGTTGCGCGCCACGATCGACGGCGATTCCGGCTTAGCGGTTTTGCCTTTGCTTTTGGCCTGCGCTTGGCGCCGCAACGCCTCTTCGCGCAGCGCCGCGCGGCGCGCCTCTTCTTTTTGCTTAATCATCAGCGCGAGACGCTCGATCAACTTTGTCAGGCGCACTTCGTCGCGCTTGAGCGTGTCGATTTCTTTGCGGCTCTTTCGGATATCAGCGCCGATCTTGGTGAGTAATTGGCTTTTCTTTTGACGCTCTTGTTGCAATTGCATTTTTTCTTGTCGCTCTTTTTCTTGGACGGCCTTTAATTCAGCACTTTTCACTAGAACCTGCGCCGTTAATTCGTTCAGTTCCGCCAAGTCTGCGCGCAACGCTTGGATCTCGTCGGCGTGGGCGCGCGCGATGTACTGGTAGTAGCGCAACAAACGAGAAATTTCCGCCGGGTCTTTGCCGCTGAGCAATAGGGCGGTGGCATTGTGCGAACTGTGAACGTAGCGAGTGATAAGCAATTTTTCGAGGTGCCCCTGGCGGCGCTTAACTGAAGCCTGAACAGTGCCGCTTTTAAATTGCAATTGGTTGGTTTCGGCTCGGGTTTTGCGTTGCTCTTGCGTGAGGTGCGACAGCACGCGATTGGATTCGCTGATCGCGCGCTCGGAATCTTGCAATGCGTCCCGAACCTCCACTTTTGATTCTTCTTGCTCGGCCAACTCTTTCTTCAGCTCTTCGATGCGTTTGCGCAGTTCATTGAGCTCGTCATTCGGCGCTGCGGCGCCGGTCAGCAACGTCGCCGCAAGTAATATTGCCGCGAGACGATTCAACAAACGCGACGCCGGAAATTTAATTATTTCTTCGCCTTGCCTTGATTGGCGACTGCCTGCTGCGCTTTCGCAATCGTCTCCGGATCGCCGAGATAATAATGGCGAATCGGTTTCAGTTCGTCGCTGAGTTCGTAGATCAGCGGAACACCGGTGGGAATGTTCAATCCGACAATGTCTTGATCGGTTACGTTGTCGAGATATTTCACCAGCGCGCGCAGACTGTTGCCGTGCGCGGTAATGATGACTTGCTTGCCAATTTTTACCTGCGGCGCGATGCTGTCGCGCCAATACGGCAAAAAACGCTCGACGGTATCTTTCAGACATTCCGTCAGCGGTAACTCCCTATCGGAAAGGCTTGCGTATCGCGGGTCTTGGCCCGGATAGCGGCTGTCGCCCTTTTCCAGCGCCGGCGGCGGAATGTCGTAACTGCGCCGCCAAATTAGTACCTGCGCGTCACCGAATTTCGCCGCCGTCTCCGCTTTGTCAAGGCCTTGTAGCGCTCCGTAGTGACGTTCATTCAAGCGCCAGGATTTGATCACTGGAATCCACAGCAAATCCATTTGGTCGAGCGCCAGCCACAAGGTCCGAATCGCGCGCTTCAATACCGACGTGTAAGCAAGATCAAATACGAAGCCCTGCTGTTTCATCAATCGACCCGCTTCGCGCGCCTCGTCCATGCCTTTTTCAGAGAGGTCAACATCGTACCAACCGGTGAAACGATTTTCCTGGTTCCAAATACTTTCGCCGTGACGCAACAACACAATACGCTTCATATCGCTCCGCACCGAGCAAAACCGGTATTGTACGGGAATCCTGCTAAACTAACGCGCTTTGCAGGCGGAATACATTCGTGAAATTCGTTATAGAAAATTGGTACCTGGTCGCCGCCATGATCGTCAGCGGCGCCTATTTGATTTGGCCGGAAATACAAAAACTACTCGGCGCCAGCTCCGAAGTCGGCACGTTGGAAGCTGTGCAGCTCATCAATCAGAAAAATGCCGTCATTCTGGACGTGCGCGAGGCAACGGAATATTCTGGCGGACGCATCGCGAACGCGAAGCAAATTCCCTTGTCACAATTGGCATTGAAACTCAAAGATCTGGAAAAATTCAAGGAGAAGCCTATTATCGTCGCGTGCCGCGCCGGTTTGCGTTCGGCGGGCGCGTGTAAACTCCTCAAGCAAAATGCATTTAATCAGGTGTATCAACTCAAAGGCGGGTTGACCGCTTGGCAGCAGGCGAATCTGCCGCTGGAAAAACAAAGCTAATCGTATGGCAAAAATCACGATGTATTCGACGGCGGTGTGTCCTTACTGTGTGGCCGCGGAACGGCTGCTGCGTAGCAAAGGGGTTGCCGAAATCGACAAGATTCGCGTCGACCTAGATCCACAGCAACGCGCGGTGATGATGGAAAAAACCGGGCGGCGCACCGTGCCGCAAATTTATATTAACGAGACTCACATCGGCGGCTTCGATGAACTTTCCGCCCTCGAACATGCCGGTAAGCTGGCGCCATTACTGGCGCAATAAACATTTAGGATTCCCATGGCCGATACCCCGCAACAACCTAACAATCAACCGGTTTTCGCAATCGAGAAAATTTACGTTAAAGATCTTTCTCTGGAAATCCCCAACGCGCCGGCAATCTTTCTGGAGCGCGACAATCCACAGATCGATTTGCAAATGCACTGCGAAGCCACCCCGATCGGCGACAACGTCTACCAAGCGTCGATCACGGTCACGGTCACAGCAAAACTCAAAGAGAAAAACATGTTTTTGGTGGAAGCCTGCCAAGCCGGTATCTTTCGCATTCAGAACGTGCCGCAAGAAGAAATCAAAGCCGTGCTCGGCATCGGCTGCCCAAATATACTGTTCCCGTATTTACGCGAAACCGTGTCCGACGTCGTCACCCGCGCAGGCTTTCCACCGGTAATGCTGAACCCGGTCAACTTCGAAGCGCTTTACCACCAACAACAGCAAGCGCTAGAGCCAAAAATCGAAAAGCCGACAACCCACTAAAATCCCATGTCACTGCGATCGCAGCGATGCAATCTCGCCTTAGCCAGGTTCGCAAGGGCCTTCGCAAGCGTTTGCTTGTTCGCGCTGAGCCCCGCCTGGGGTGCGGAGTTCCGCTCGGTTGCGGTAAACGGCGCGATTCTCTACGACGCGCCGTCATTCAAAGCCAATCGCCTTTATCTGATCAGCAAACACTATCCGCTGGAAATCATCAGCCGCAGCGGCGAATGGATCAAAGTGCGCGATGCCAATGGCGATTTGTCGTGGATTGCCGGAAACATGTTGACCGATAAGCGCACGCTACTGGTATTCGCCAATGTCGCGGACATCCGCGAGGCGCCGAACGAAACCGCCGTCTTGGTTTTTCGAGCGGAAAAAAATGTCTTGCTTGAGCTCGTGGAGCCACCCAGTTCAACCTGGATCAAGGTGCGTCATCGCGACGGCCAGAGCGGCTACGCGCGCATAAATCAACTCTGGGGCCTATGAGGCTCGCACTGCTTGGCGCCGGCGCTTGGGGCACCGCCCTTAGTATTTCGCTGGCGCGCGCCCACGATGTGGTGTTGTGGGCGCGCGATTCCGCACTCGCAGAAACGCTGCGCACGACGCGCAATAATCCGCGCTATCTGCCGGGCTACGCGCTTCCGGCCAACGTCAAGATTGACGACTCATTGCCGCACGCAATTGCCGCCGCGGAAGTGATTATCTCGATCGTGCCGACCGCGTCATTGCGCGACGTCGCTAAACTCATCACCCGCGAAAAAAACACTGCGCCGCTCATCATCGCCTCGAAAGGCTTTGAGACGGGTACGGGAAAATTGCCCTACGAAGTCTGCGCCGAAACATTGTCTCCCGACGCCATTGTCGGCGTAATATCCGGACCAAGCTTCGCGCAAGAAGTCGCCAAGGGTTTGCCCGCCGCACTCACGCTCGCCGCCTTCAACCTGGATTTTGCCAGCGAAACCGCGCGCAAGTTAAGTGGTCCGCGCTTGCGTGTTTATTCCAGCACCGACGTCATCGGCGTCGCCCTCGGTGGCGGGCTAAAAAACGTCATGGCCATTGCCTCCGGCATTTCCGACGGTATGGGACTGGGCGCCAACGCACGCGCGGCGCTGGTCACTCGCGGCCTCGCGGAAATGGCGCGGCTCGGACAAAAACTCGGCGGCCAAGTAGAAACGTTTATGGGCCTAACCGGCCTCGGCGACTTGGTTCTGACCGCGACCGGCGACCTTTCGCGCAATCGCCAAGTTGGCCTGCAACTGGCGCAAGGCGAATCGCTGGAAAGAATTCTACAACGCCTCGGCCACGTCGCCGAAGGCGTTTATTCCGCACGCGAAGCAGCCGCCCGCGCCACCGCTCTCAATGTCGATATGCCCATCACCCAGGCCGTATGCGACGTGATAAACGGCAAGACATCGCCCCGAGATGCGCTTGAACGCTTACTCTCCAGAGAACCTAAGCCAGAAGCCAATGACCCGAGGTCACCCGGAATTGGCGCGGCTGCCGGCGAACCTAAATAGCGCGTTCCCTCGCCCCTCCGGAGAGGGCTAGGGTGAGGGGAAAGCGCGCCATGCCCACAAATTTTTAAATAGGAAAAGCCAATGTCCGACATCATCCTGCATCATTTCAACACCTCGCCCTACGCCGAAAAAATCCGCTTAATCTTGGGTTACAAAAATATCCCGTGGAAATCGGTGCTGGCGCCGAACATCATGCCAAAGCCACTCTACACCGCGCTCACCGGCGGCTATCGGCGGGTGCCGGTGATGCAAATAGGCGCCGATGTGTATTGCGATACCGCGTTGATCGCCGACGAAATTGAGCGGCGCTTCCCGGCGCGCCCGATCATGGGAAGCGGCACCGCAAATTGGAGCCAGCCTATTGTCAACTGGCACGATACTTACTTATTTTGGAAAGTCGCGCGTTATGTCATCGGCCGCAATGCGGACGCGATCTCCGATGATTTCCTGCGCGATCGCGCCAAGATGATGCGCCTTGACCTTACGCCCGAAGCCAATCGAGCTAAAGGCGTGGCGGAAGCGCCTTACATCTTGAGTCAATTGCACATCGCGCTTGGCTGGTTGGACGACGCCCTCGCCACAAGCGGATTCCTTTCCGGTAACACGCTCTCCTACGCGGATTTCGCACTGACGCCGAGTGTATGGTTCTTAGCAACGCGAGTGAACGACGCACAGGCGATGATTCAGTCGCACTTTCCGCGATTGGCCGATTGGCTTAAGCGCGTCTCGGCGGCAGGTTATGGAACACGCGAAGAAATCAGCGGTGAAGCAGCGCTCGCGATTGCCCGAGCAAGCAAGCCCGAAAAACAAGCCGGCGATCAGCTAAAAACCGATAAAGTCGTAGGCATTTCCGCCGGTGATAAAGTAACCATTACACCGGAAAGTTTCGGCACGGAGACGGTTACCGGGGTTGTCGCCGCGATTTCGCAGCAACGGATATCAATCAACTGGACTGGCGCAGAAGTCGGTGATGTCGCGATCCATTTCCCGCGCTTGGGATATGTAATCGGCAAAGTCTAATGTAACCTCGAAATATCTGCCATTCTGAGCAACGCGTAGAATCTGCATTTTGTTTGCGCCGGAAAACAGATTCTTCGCTTTGCTCAGAATGACAGTTGATAAAGGTATCCGTAAGTGCCGCCGCTACAATTTTCGTACCTGCCTGAAGGGAGAGAATCATGGTTTCATTTTGGAAAAGCATACTGCCACGCACTGCGTCAGCATTTATTTTCACGCTGCTCAATGCAGGCTTCGCGCTACACCACGACAAAATTTCTGCCGACGAGGGTACCAAAACTATGAAGGTATTACGCATTTACACGGGACCCGACAATAGATCCCATTTCGAAGACGTGCAGATTCCGATGAAAGACAGCGGCAAAGTTGGCTTCTTGTCCGAGTTGACCAAAGCCACCGGCATCGTTTTCAGGGAAACCGGCGGTGACTACAATTATGATTTTCACACCGCGCCACGGCGGCAATACGTAGTCAATCTGGAAGGCGAAGTGGAAATCGAAATCGGCGACGGCGCCAAACGCATCGTGCGCGCCGGCGAAATCCTCCTTGCTGAAGATACCACCGGGCAAGGGCACATTAGTCGTGCAGTAGCCGGGAAACCGCGAAAGTCGTTGTTCATTACGTTGGACTAAAAAATGTCGGCATTTAGTAGGTTGGGGTGAGGCACGAACCCCAACATCAGCCCCGCTCGCCCCAACAGGCGCAGTTATATTGTTAACCAGCATCGATACATTTCGATTGATATTGCGAAGACGTGCGTTGG